>JAKBQK010000481.1 GCA_021835265.1 Thermoplasmata archaeon | reverse complement strand
ACTTACAACTTGACCATAGTGCCGCAGTACCGGTCCTACTCCCTCAATCCGTCGGTTGGTTCCATGCTCGTTGCCTATTACGGGAGTGTGCAGGGCAGCTACTATCTGAACGGCAAAGGATAATCCCGGGAGAGAGGAAAGGAATTTGTGCATGGCAATCCCCTTATTCATGCAGGCTTAACACCCCTTTCTCCTGAATCATAGATGAATGCCAGGATGGCCGGCACCATGGCGTTTATGCATAAGGCCGGGGGCCCATTGATATTCCCCGAATCATGATATGTCGCATTCCATGTAATGAACAAGGGCTTTTTCCAGCTCCTCGCTGGTTTTCCTCATTGACCCCGTCCTGTCCAGGACAAAATGCAGCCACCTGTCCCAGATTTGAGGGTCGATGGATATTGAAGTCTTCTTTCTCTCAGTCTTGTCGCCGGATGCCATGTGCTGGTGATAACCTGAAAGGTATATCATCATAACGGTTTAGCTCGGTATACCGATAGACCGATATCCTTATTTACCATTTAGTATTGGTTACATGATGAAAAATGAATGAAGTAAGCAAATACATCTCCTATCTCAGGGATATCGCTGATGAAATAGAGAAATCCGGCATGCCTGGCATGTACAGGCCCACTGCCTTCCAGCTTGCCGCCGCGCATATGAATTACTGCGCAGAGTGTGATGAAAGGAAGACTCCCGAAAAGGGTTAGGGTGAATCTCGCGGCATGCAGTGGACAGATCCCCCGATCTGCCCATGCATCATTCACGGAATTACATTTTTGTTTCCCAGTTGTACGAAGCAGAGCGCAGACTCCAGTCGAATGATAAACTTCGCGCCTTCACACTTTCTTGTGGATTGCACCGCCGTCACCAACCTCAATGCAGACAGCCATTGCAGATTCCCTTGCTTGCATTTTCTTTTATTGGTTCATAGGGCAGTTAAGGCCGAATATATACCTCCATTAGAATTATCGGGACAGTCCATTTCCTGCAATTAATGTATAAAAATACACATGTGCGATTGGAACCCTATAATAATCTTTTTCTCTCAACTGCGCCCATGCTTGGCGCTGTTATTACCGATGTTTTTCCTGTGCTGGGCAACGCTGCAATTCCCGGATAGCTTCAAGTTTCCATTAGGAGTTAATTCCCGTTCGCCGTTGAAGCAATGTTCATTTTGAGAACAAAGTGAATTCCCTCGGTAGATGCCCTTCATGCGTCTTTTCAGAAAGTATCAATAGGGATACGACAAATTAATCCGCAGAGTCCATAAAAACAATACTTGTAATTCTGAAACCCAAGACGAGTTTGTCAATGTGATTTATGAGGTATTATTTTTAATTACAGGCGATTCCTCAGTAGTTCGACGAAACAAATTTTTCACAATTTTATTTCTCTCATGATGGCTTTTTCCATCATTTGAAAGCTTGCAGAAACTGCAAGGGTTTCTTGGGGTCAATTACCAAATAACAATATGTTATTTTAATAAGTTATAAAACTAACTAGCTTTCATATGCATATTATATGTATGTTTTATGTTTCTTATATGTACCTAATTGAATAAACCGTATATAACCAAGATCAATCCTAAACTGGTAAGTATGTCAAGGAAAAGCTCCCTCAGCCCCAAGGAGGTAGACAGGATAATCAATCTCTATGTGGATAACATAAAACCTTCCGCAATTGCCAGGAAAAGCGGAAGGGATCCACGCACCGTGCGGAAATTCATAAGGGAAAATCCGGAAATGGTCCTGATGGCTAAAACTGTTAAGGAGAGCTTTCTAGCACAGGCCAAATTACCTGTATTTACAATTCCGGAATATGGGCAGAACGGAAAACTCATTATGAAACATCCACTCTTTTCCGATGAAGATGTGAAGAAGTTGAGCGGACGCAATTATCTTTCAGAGGGAACCTCTAGTAGAGGGCATGAAAGTTCCCGAGAGAAAAAAGGTGGCCGAAAGACCCCTGATGAACGGGGGGTGCACATACACCTACCCGGAGGAGGGAAAATACCTAATGATGAAACATTTGAGGTTATCTCCAAGGCAGTACTGGTCCGACTAATGACTGGGCAGAACCAAGCAAATGGGCTTGCATACATGTCGAAGGAGTGGGGCAGGTCCGTGAAGGAGATAAAGGAAATGCTTCTTCTCCTTGGAATAATGGTGACAAAGTCGCAAGATAGACTTCTACTTCCTCAGCCGGTAAAATACTACAGTTCCAGGCGCCCGAAGCTGACAGATATTCTTGAGTTCAATGAAATGCTTAAAACTTCCATTGATGGTCATTTCAGGCCTATAAAATCCGGTCTGGATGATCTCACAGCGCTATCAGGGGAACTGAAAGGCAAGATTACACATACTGAAAACCAGGTAGAGGGGTTCTACAGATTACTGTACAATATAAGGAAAGGGCAGGTTGATTTAATGGAGGCCATAGCGAATCTCACTTTAGCTATTGAAAAAAGACTTTCAAGGTTGTGATTGGGGGTCGTCCTTAGTCCTTTCATTTCTTCTCCAGTACTTCCCTGATGGCTTTATCCCACAACCTCGCGGTATCTTCCCACGAATATTTTTCGGCGACGGTGCGGGAGGATTCCCATAGGGGCTTTGGGTTTTCCAATATTTTAAGGACTGTATCTACAAAGGCATTCCTGTTATTGTCGTCGACCTTGAACCCATTTATGCCGTCTTCAATAGTGTCCACCACCCCCGGAACGGAATAGGCAACAGTGGGAGTACCAGCAGCGGATGCTTCGATGATGGAGAGCCCCCAACCCTCAGTCCGTGATGTGTGGAGGTTAACCCAGCTGCTTGATATGATGGGGACCAGTTCTTTATCAGGAATTCTCCCTGTGAAAGCCACAGAATTACTGAGTCCATTTGATTCCACCAATTCTTTGACATGATTGAGTTCAGGGCCTGACCCGATTACAATCAACTTTGCTTTAGAAACGATTTTATGGATCTGCTCAAATATCCATACCGCCTCCCCCGGTCTCTTGTATTTTCTAAATCCTCCAAAGTATACCAACGACGGATATTCTGTCTTGGGAGATCTCATGTAGATAGCTGTGTCAACTCCGGGAGGTATTTTGATAATGTTTGAACTTCTGATCCCTATTCCCTTTAGATCAGCAACAGAAGTGGAGGATTCCGTAATGAATTTATAGTTGTGGTAAAGGAGAAAATAGCCCTTCTCAACAGCGGTAATAAACAGCGCAAGGAGCCTGTTAACCTGTCCTGGCAGTGACCTAGCGTGTAAATGCCTAAAGAATATTATCCCTTGTTTTCTAAGAAAAGTAGAGGAGGGCCAGGGAATTGCATGTCCTAGATCGTTCACTACTATGTCAGGCGTGTACTTCAAGAGGTACAGCGGAACGTATAAATGAAGGGATAGACTGTTTCCAAATCTCCTTATTTTATAGCCCCTAAAAAATTCATAAGATTTGCACCTATTCCAACCAGCCGAAAGAACAGAAACCTCGTAACCCTTAATTGAAAGTCTGGAGCATACTTCTGATATTGAACGTTCTGCACCCCCAGCTCTTGGATTAAGAGGATCACGATGGGCAAGCCATAGAATTTTCAATGGTTCCTTATTGAATTTGTCTATAAATCAATTCAGATTTTTTTGTATCCATAAGATCTTAATTGAATCTTAGAAATTCCATTTTTCCCCTGCATTATCTAATCCATGAACTGGATGGATACTCGCACTCCCTTCTAAATATTATCCCAATTTTCTCCTCTCCTCAAAAAAACGCAAAGTAGGAAGCAATCATTGTATTATATCTGAATATAAGCACCAGCTTCTATGAATTTCTTGCTTTCTCTTAAGGAGAATAAGTTAGTCATACTTACTTGCTTATATCCAGATTAACTTTGAGGAGAGTGTATATATTGAAGAGGATTCAGAAATTGAACCCTTCTATCGTTATATAACCTGCTTTGTTGGACCTTGAAAGTATCCTTTTTATTATAATGAATTTCATTCAAGATGAACTCATAAGGATTATTCTAAATTCGTAGGGTGTCTCACATTTCATAGAATGTCAGACAGATGTCGAACATTATATGCCGAATGAGAATAGGTCTATGCCGGAGAAGCATATCCCGTTGATCATGGAGATCATGGACAATATTGTTTTGCCTGATGATCGGAAGAGAGAGTACACTGATCGCCAGATCCTGAAGCTCCTCGTGCTGTTGCAGATCTTCTCCATATCCTACAGATCGGCCAGGATATTCCTCACCAACCATGAGGAATATCTGGGAATGGCCGGCCTCAAGGAAATACCAAGCTTCCAGACCCTATCAAGGAGGGCAAGGCTCCTTGATCTGCATGCAATAAACAGGGAGATATCGTTGCTGTATTCCATGGAATCCATTGCAGCGGTGGATTCCTTCATGGTCCACACCTGCAAGTATTCCACTGCAATGAGGAGAAAATACTGGGGAAATTATAAGGATCCTGAGAGTGGATGGTCCAAGACCACCAAGGGGTGGTCTTACGGACGCAAGTGCCACATGACACTGGATGTTGATTCCCTCCTGATCATGGGCTGGCTGATCACCAGGGGAAATATCCATGATTCCAGGGTCTCCCATGATATGGTGGATTCTGTGAGGAATTTCTCCTATATTCTTGCAGACTCTGCATACGATACCTCAGACACATACGATTATGTGTTTGAGAACACCCATGCCCTTCCTGTAATTGACACAAACAGGAGGAGGGGCATTGTTCCTGAACGATTGCCGGTGAACAGGAGGATCGGGATTGATCTCAGGCCGGAATACTCTGCGCTCTATTCCCTCAGGTGGGAAATAGAGCGGACATTCTCCATCCTGGAGGAGATCCTGCAGTGTGAGAATGCCTGGTACACAAGGAGCAGGTCTTATGATAATGCAATGGGCCTAAAGGCCATTGCGTACAACCTCATGGTCATATCAAACATGGAGGCTGGAGAAAAGCCGAGGGAGATAATGAAAATCGTCGCTTGCTAAAACATGAGACACCCTATAAATTCTTACAATATACTTGGAGATATAAAAAAAATATTTTGCAGGTCCTTTATTATGGCTTCAAATGCCCCCACATAATTCAATTACTAAGGACAAACTTCGAGGAAAACTTATATTCTCATTATTCTTGCGAAATCAATTGAAAGAATTACTTGGAAAAAGGCACTGGAAATTATATGTCAGCATAGAATTGCTATTCATTTCCATTGCATTTTTGGTTTACAGAAATGATATCCTTGGATTTTTTTATAAGGGGGCTTTAGAAGTCGCATTTTGGAAAGATAACATCTCTCAATTTCCAATGAATTACTTGCAAGTTTGGGCACTCCCCGCATATTTCTTCCGATTGACAATTTTCCAGTTTTACGATCTTCAAAAGTTAGTGGATTTTTTTATTTTTCTGAATTCGTCTTTTCTCCTTTCTGTTCAGTTTATAAAAATTATAAACGAAAAGACTGGAAATAACTATTATTCTGATTACTTTTTTTTACCGGCCCTAATTGGTACTGCAATTCTTTCCTTCAACCCGGTGTTTATCGACCTATTCTACAAGTTTGGGGTTGCTAATCTGGCTATTATGAATTTTACGATCTATTTTTTCATGCAATCCAATCGTTCTAGAAGCCGAGCGAACTGGATTCTCCTTCTCCTATTATCAAGTTTCATTTTCCTGCTATCGTATAATAGTTACCCTCTGATCTTGATATTTACCTTTTCATTAATAATTCTCGTATGTATGCCCTTTGCAATTTATACCAAAAATAAAGCCAAATTTACGTTAAGTCTCATTATCTTAATATCGCTTATATTCACTTTAAACCCTTCAATAATTTCAATATTTCACGTTGTGTCTTTGGGAGGCAATGCAGCCCAAGAACCGCTCTTTCATGTCGTCAACTTGATATATTATACAATGAACACGAATAATGCAATCATCTCATTTTCTGGTATGAACACATTTAATGTTCATAGCTTTCTTTTTTACAATGAAGTTCTCTCTTTAATTCTAATAGTACTGATTTTTACCCTATTTCTTGCTTCCGCCAAATATCGCAAATTAAAGTTGACGAAATACCTAATTAGTTCATTAGTAATCGTGGAAATATTCAATTTTTATGCTTTCAATGGGTTCACTGTCTCTAATTACTTGATATATATCATTGTATCCAATCATCTGGTGACATACAACCATTTAGGCATTTTCTTAACAGCGATGGACAGTGACAGACTAGTTCTCATTGTTTACTGGTACCTTGTTGCAACATTATTGACCTTAGCCTCCTTTTCATTATTGAAGGAACTACCCAACAGGCGAAAGTTGACAACAAAAAGAAGAGCTGACGAAAAAGACAAATTCCTGACCAGAACAGTGCATTACAGAGTTGGTCATCAAAAACTTATAATCCAGATATTCATTGTTATCATCGTATTGATCTTTGCTTCATTACAAATTTCTAATTACTCTAATAACTTTGTAGATGGAAGCTTAAATTCAGAAGCTTACCACTATGTTTCTAATACAGCTGACCTTAAGTATAACAGTTACCTTTTTTTCCAAAACATTAATTTTCAATCTAATTATGTTTACCCAATTACTAATAACCCAGTAGGTTCTGATTATGGTTTTTTCCAAAACATGAACAATGCCTTCAATTCACCAAATTTTAAGTACTTGTATAGTACATTTCCAGCAAACACATATATTTACAACACTTCAAGCAGCCCCATTGTTAGCGGCACCCAACTTTTGAACAGTTATACCGGATACATAAACAATTATAACTCCAGCAATATAATCACTGGAATACCGGCTTTTGTGATAGGCTCGCAGCAGTCTTATGATACTTACACTTTTGAAAATTCCACAAATTATGTTAATGGAACTGGCGAATACATCACTAACTTGTCGCATAATTCAATTTCTTATCATCAGTTAAGTCAAAGAGAGCTTAATGGAATCAACAAGGGATATATACTGTCTTTATCAATACATGCCAATCTGGACAATGGCCACACTGGATCTTACCTTGTCGGTCTTGCAGGAAACTCAACGGATTTATATGGCTATGGTACAAACAACCCGTTTTATGGAGTTGCGACCAGTATGGTTGGGAACACTACTTACTTAACCGCTCAGAACACCAATTCGAGCACATGGCATCAACTGCAAACACTCCCTGTAGGTAAGAAGGATACGAATTTTACCTTCAATATATATATTTTACAAGATAATACATCTTATCAGCTTTATTACGATATAAATAATAACTGGTACACTGCACCATTGATAAACAACGAGTCAGCCCTGAGATACCTGACCTTTCAGGCTTATAACATCAATCCCTCTAATATATCTCTTAATGTTAACATATCAGATTATCAGTTAAATAATATTCCTCGATTTATACCTATTTTTTACGATTCTTATTTTAATAATCTCACATCCTTTCTGCAAGCATTACAAAATAGTCAACGTGTTGTATTTTTACCGCATTATAACTTAGAAGACCTTGTGCAATCATATTTAGTTTGGTCTGGAAATTCTACTACAGTTGAGCCAGCTGCATATGCCATAAATTTTCCAAATAATGGTTGGTTTCAAGTATTTAATTCCAATCCACCACAAGGTTCATACTTTGGTGAGGGTATTCCCACAAGCATATTGCCCATACAATCTGGATATGGTGACTATCAAGGATATGCAGAATCTATAACTGGAAATTCAACTATTTTGATTCCAACCGCAATCAAGACCAATGAATTTGTTTCGGTTAATTTATTGTTTTCACCTGATGGGGGAATGATACGCTTCCACCTAGGGTCCCAATTAATCAATATAAACACATATAGTAACAGTAGTTTCTACAAATGGATTTCATTTAGGAGTATTAACAACGCTGCAAATTTAACTATAGAGAATTTGAACGGTATACAGTCCATTAATGTTATTAATGTTTATAACAAAAGCGATTATCTAAATGCAATGACCGTTATAAATAATAATCTTCCCGGGAAACAGGAAATTAATGGCCTATTGAAGGCCGAGAACACAAATTACAAAATTTATGGTAATTATGATATTGCCTCTACTGTCAATGAGTTTGCAATAAATTCTCCGATTCCCGAAAAACTAATCACCATTTTACCTGCAGATGTTAACTATGCAAGAGTTGTTAAATCAAATGATCTAAATCCGTTTATTGTACCAGCTTGGGGTAATTTTTTTGGCATCATTTTCAATGTTGGAACAAACGAAAACCACACAATCAAAGTTTTGGCAAACAGTTCACGTTTAGATGGGTATTTTCTTTATACCCCACCATTTATTGGATTAATTGTTGCGCTGGGAAGAATTAGTTACAATAGAAAGAAGAAAACGCCTGCTAATTAACTAAGTTAATTTTATCTATTTTCATTAAAAACTCGAACATAATAATCTCTTTCGTAATAAGGCAAAGAAAAAATTAGGAATCAAATCATAGTAGATTTGAATAGTAATTACTTTTCACTCTATTTAAAAGAACGTCATATGCAGATTTCACTTCTTTGTCAGACCAACCCTGATTTTTACTGCTTTCCAAGGTTTTCAATATTTCTTCAAGTAACCTCTTGTATTTACTAGGTATTGTAAGGAAGTTTACTTTTGAGAGCAAGTTCTTGTTAAACACATGACTTTTCCTCAAGATATGTGGTGAAAAAAAGAATTCTAAAAACTTTGTTAGATCGTCATACAAGGTATTTTGTCTGCTGAGGGAGTGAACATTGACTTTATGTATTACGTTCAGCTCCTTCGAAAATATAGTGTCATAGCCGTTTTCAAATGCATGATATGACATGTATGCCTCATTCAGCGTTCCCAATCTTGAAAATTCGAGTAGATGAAAATTTGCGAGTGATTCTTTTGACCAGGCCATGTTAACGCCGATAGGAGACATGGTCTTAAAGTCCTTCTGAAATAGTCCTTCAGTATGGAATGGGTTAAGGGTGAGAAAACCTGTGGAATTGAAATATATTACTGGTGCACCTTTGTAATTTAAAATATCCCTTTTTTCACTTAGAAAAGAAGAAAGGAAATACAAATAGAGCGTTCTATTGAGATAAGGTAGTTTCCCATTTACTCTTCCGGTGATAATACCAATTCTCGGGTTGGATAATTTTTTAACGACATTAGACAAATGGTTCATAGGAAGAATTGCATCATCATCTGTGCTGATGTTTATATCATAATTACCCTGTATTGCGCTATTAACTGCATTTTCAAAACCTTTACTAGACTGATTGATTATTCTAATGTTCCCTTTGTACTGATCAAATAACTCCAAGTATTCATCTTTTGGATCAATGTTTTTGGGTATTATTATGTCCAATTCAAAATCAGAAAAAGATTGTGTTTCCAGAGAAGAAAGGATGTCCTTTAGATTATCATATGAATTGAGTAGACTGGGGACAGAAACTTTTACCCGCAATTTGTGTCTATAAAACGCAATTACTTAATTTTATTCACATTGGTTGATCAATTGTTTTTAACCATAAATCCTTTTTATTACAATAAATGGCTTCGAGAAAATAATGATGTCTATCTCAAATTGGAAGAATAAAAGTAACACTTGGAAGAAGAGTTTGTTTTTGAATAAATGAGTTCAGAGGTTTAATTTAAAGGTCATTTTCAATTTGATAAAATAGTTAATAGAATTTGATTTCTGTCAAGTTTTTCATTTAAATAACTTCTAACCTAGTGCCAGAAGTATTGTTATTGTGTATCTCCTAAAATATTCAACGAAATAAAAGAATTTAATTAAAAGTCCATGATGGTCGTCCTAGTTGAAAATAGCATTACTCGTCAGGATCCTCTGGCCGGCTGGTACCCAAAAAATTGCAATAATGGAAGCAAAAACATTAACGGAAATGGGACACGACGTTAAGCTGTACTTCTTGAGAGGGACTGAAAAAGGTAGAGTTTACTTGGACCAGTTGAAAGATATAAATTATGAGGTACTGACGTGGCGTAATTCTTCTTTATTGGTACCATTGTACGATTTCGTTACTAGCATCTTTATGCCAAGTAGGAAGGGAGAAGGAAGGGTTGACTATAACCTTATTAGGAAATTTCCAAAGATCATTGAAAATGAAAATTTTGATTTGCTCATTTGTCATGACCAATTTTCCGGCCTAGCCGGATATTACTCAAAAAAGAAATTTAATTTAGATTATATTGTCTATATACATGAAAGATTAAATGATTATCCTTGGATAAGTGGTATTTTTAAGAGATTGATAGTAAGAATGGCCATCAAGTATCAGAGCAAAATATTAAAAAGTGCACACAAAGTTTTAGGAGTAACTGATAAGGTCGCTATGACAGTGAGTGAATGCTATGGAGTAGACGCCATCGGCAACCTCCCTGGGTTAACAAAACATAACAGAATCTCTTATGGAGACAAAAGAAATGATATTGTTTCGATATCTTATTGGAGTGAGGTTAAAAAACCATTATCATACATTCCATTCATTAAAGAGCTTGAAGGTTATCGATTTCTTATGTTGGGCTCATGGATATCAAATAATTTAAAAAAATCCTTCATCAAAGAACTTGATAACAATAAAATAATGGAGAAAGTCATTTTATCAGAAGATGTTGAAGAAGAGGAAAAGTATAATTTTCTTGGTAAAGCAAAATTTTTTCTCAGGTTTGGTTTTGGTGAATATGGTCCGTCTATGGGAATTATCGAATCTTTAGAAGCTGGAACGCCTGTGATAATCAATGCCGACATTGGAATTGCTGATCTTATTGCTAATAAGAATTTAGGTCATGTAATTGAGTTTGACAAGCCCGATAAGCTTATACATTACCTTAAGAACATTGACTCAGAAGTTCCCTATTATCAATTACAAAAAAACATTGAAGAGTTCATTATAACTCATTCATGGGTTAATCACTGCGACAAATTCTTTCAATGAAGTGATTATTGTGTTTTAAACATAATCAGCTGTCGTTTTTAATATGAATTCCAACTTTCAGATGAGAGGAGTTAGAAACTTCAACACTATTGATTATCTTATTGAAACTTGGATTTTCTCCTGACATCTTGAAAAAGTTACAAAGTCTCCACGCATTAAAAGAATACGAAAAAGCTACCTTGAGCGCAGATTTTATATATTCACCTCGACGTAATCTGTGAAACTTAAAAATTTTGGTGTCAGAATTTCTTTTACCTCTCTCCGTGTACAACGCAGTTCTATGCCAATTAATCTGATATTGTTCAATTCCAATAGTAAGTTTTTGAGAGCTAAAACCTCTGTTCCCCTCAATATGCATTTTGATTATGTCGAAACTGTAATCGCCGGTTGAAAATTGTGCACTATCGCTGGAATAAAAGTGATCCAGATTGTCGGTTTAATTTTGATCCACTCCCTCTTGATGAAGAGTGTCAGAATTGTACCGCTTGGAGGCTTGGCGCATGATCAGGAACATGAAGGATGGGGGAATGAGCAACAGGGAGATCAACTTCATCCTCGCTGTCATACGGAAACACGGAATAACGGTGCACCACTGACCAATGTTGGTCAATATTCCTTCAGTATCCACCATATCCACATTCTCGAAGAAGCAGAAGGACTACAGCATCATCGGTGCCCTGCCGTCATCCCTGTCCATTTATGATGACTTCATACATGGCTCATGGGACACCGAGAATTCAAGTAATATTGGATATAATACTATGGAAATATTAAGGGAAAGTGTTTGAAATTATATTGAACCAGTTCAGTCTTCGAAGTAAATCTCAATGTTTGTCGAAATAATTTTCTATCTGTAATAAATAAGGGGGTTGTGATTATATTTGTTCAGATTAATTAAAAGTGTTCATTTTTATGCTACTTCGTTTAGAAATTTCCCCATAGCGTTGATTAAACGTATGTTTCACTCTTATCCAATAGATGTAAAACTTAGAAGACAAGATATTACTATTTCTGTAGCGAACCCTAATCAGTTTTACATGGCGGGATATTTGGGCAGCTTTTCCCCAAACGATAGTTCTAATTTTGAGATTAGTTATATTGAATCAACCAAAGCATTTCTTATCAAAAGAAAAGGGGGTAGATCAGTCATTTTGAAACATGCTCTTGATGATGGAGACTTTCCTGGAGTTTTTCTTGCCGAGGAATATGCTGATATTTGTGTGAAGGACAAAACTGTAATAGATATTGGAGCATCGGTCGGTGATTCTGCATTATATTTCTATATAAAAGGAGCAAAAAAAATTTATTGTTATGAACCTACCAAGCCTGCTTTTGACTTTGGAATGGATAATATTGTTTCTAATAATTTAGAGGAGTCTATTGAATTGATGAATGCAGGTATTTCAAATTATACATCAAGTATTCTTGTTGAGTCAAGTGGACAATTAACTGGTGGGTTACAACTCAAAGAGAGTACTCACGGAAGAGAAGTAGAACTATATTCGTTCGACACTATAGTTGAACAGGTGGTTGGTGAAGACCTTGTTTTAAAGATGGATTGTGAGGGCTGTGAATATGACATTTTTGCCTCTCTTACTTTGAAGGTTTTAAGGAGATTTGAGCAGATAGCGTTGGAATATCACCAGGCCATGAAAAGATAGTTAATTTCCTTAGCAATGCAGGTTTTAGGACGGAGATAAGAGAAAAGTCAGGCGATTTCGGAATCATTATAGCTAAGAGGGTTTAACAGAAAAAATAAATCTCCTTTAAATAATTCTAACTCCTCAGATTTTTAGGGTATAAATGTCTGAAGTTCATTCACATCCGATCCAATGGTCCTGA
>JAKBQK010000394.1 GCA_021835265.1 Thermoplasmata archaeon | reverse complement strand
TATCTTTAACAAAGGGTATTGATATCATTGTAAACTTTGCCGCGGAGTCCCATGTGGACAATTCAATAGACAATGCAAGTGCCTTCATTCATAGTAATTACCATGGAGTTTATTCTCTCCTTGAAGCATCAAGGATTAATGATGTGAGGATGCACCAAGTATCGACTGACGAGGTGTTTGGAGCCCTAACAAACGAAGACAAGGAGTCCTTCAATGAGCACACCTGCTATAACCCCAAAAACCCTTATTCGGCGACAAAGGCAGCAGCTGATCATCTAGTGCGGGCATATGTCAACACATATTCGCTGAAGGCAACGATTTCAAATTGTAGCAACAACTTTGGACCAAACCAGCATGAAGAAAAACTGATTCCTAAAACCATTTCTTTGGCCCTGAGAGGAAAAAAAATTCCAATCTACGGAACAGGTAAAAATATACGAGACTGGATATACGTCGAGGATCATTGCTTGGGAATTGAAGCCGTTCTATCCCGTGGACGTTTAGGAGAGTCTTATCTTATAGGTGCCAGAAATGAAAAAACCAATTTAGACGTTGTTCAGCTCATTTTAGAATATCTAAATGTAAGTAAGAATCTGATAGAATTTGTTGAAGACAGGAAGGGCCATGATTATAGATATTCTATAGATCCATCAAAAATTGAGAGGGAATTGGGATGGAGGCCGGTTCATCCATTTGAACAGGCAATTTTGCTTACTATAAACTATTACAAAAACAAGTTTTTTCAAGGGTCATAACATACGCTTCAATATTTAGCTAGATTTTCTGTCCCTTACAAATATTCCAAATCCTCGATATATTAGACCGCATGATCTGAATCTTTTCTAATAGTCTCTTTTGAATTGTTATTCTTAAGCACTTAATTCCGCAACCCTTTAGGGAATATTGTTAAAGTGTCGAGGAACCACTGATATCAAGCCATCTATTTTGGTTCTAATATATTTATAAGGACAATGCGGCACAATGTGTTCAATATTACCGGATCCTAGAATAATGTACTTCACTCTTATATAGATAATAGCAAATGTATTCAAATCATTATAGGGGTATGTACGGTTTCAGAATAACTCAAAAACAATTTTTCGGTACCTAACGCAAGACAAAACCTATTATTATCTGCGGTGTTTTACCGAAATCCAAAGATGCACCTTGCCAATGATTTTAAGAAGAGCTCCTACGTGTTCAGGTCCGTCCATAATGGCTATCATACGACGAAGGCGCTATCCTCTTGGCGCGAGAACGGGCTTAGGCGAATTGATCTTCGATTTAGAGATGGTTCTATTATTCAAGAAGCTACGCTTGGTTCAGCATGGGCCTTAATCAGTTACTATTATTGGTCTCACAAGCTTGGCTCATATGATCCTAATGATCTAAAAGATTTGGGGAGAGTAGGGCAATACATCTATAAGCGCTTAGAGGAAAGCTTTGATCGCTGGCCTAAATCAGGTTGGGGTATGCAGGGCACTCATGGGATACTATACGCCGTAGTAAGAAAATTCAAACCAAACCATATGCTTGAAACTGGAATTGCCAATGGTTATTCTGCAACTATAATCCTGACAGCTATGAAAAAGAATGGAACCGGCGCCTTGACGAGTGTCGATGTTACCGACTTGTTTGAATTTAATGGTAAAAAACAAAAGGTTGGTTGGCTGGTTCCTGATGATCTAGTCTCCTTATGGGAAACTAAAATTGGAAAAACGAAGGATGTCTTGCCTGATCTTAGTTTCGAAATAGATGCGTTCTACCATGATTCTGAACATAGCGAACAGAATATGCTCTTTGAGTTTGATTGGGCGGATAAGCACTTGAAAAAACAAGGCATTTTAATTTCAGACGACATTGATCTAAACAATGCATGGTCAATCTTTATGAAAAATCATCGTTCGTATAGCCAAATTGTGAAAAGCGTTTCCACCGGGGTATCACAAAAGGAATAGATGATGATGTGGTCGAAATAGCATCAGGTTTTCCTCTTCTTTACTACAAGTAAGCATTAATTTTAGGGAATTAATATTTAAGCCTCAAGAGTCTATTCCGTAAAACCATAATATTATATTACTATGTCCAATTATAAAAAGTTGCGGCCCACTATATCCGTTATTATTACCGTATATGATAGAAAGGAATTTGTTATTGAAGCGGTAGAGTCAGTGATCAAACAGACCGCTAAGAGAGAAGATTACGAGATTATAGTAGTAAAGAACTATTTAGATGACAAAATAGACCGTTTCCTTTTAGAAAATGAAATTGAATCAATTATTTCCAAGGATCAAGTAGTACTTTTTACAAAGGAGGCTTTAACCAAGGCAAGAGGCGAAATCATTTCATTCCTTGAAGATGATGACAGGTTTCTTCCTAGGAAGTTAGATGAAGTCATGAGGATTTTTAACGATAATCGCAGAATTGCCTACCTGCATAATAATTTCTATGAAGTAAGTAGAAATGGGGAAATTAGAAAAAAACGTTTTGAGCGATATAATTA
>JAKBQK010000007.1 GCA_021835265.1 Thermoplasmata archaeon | reverse complement strand
AATGGAAAATGACTCAAAAGTTATTCTGCCTATTTACAATAGAAATAATACTAAAACAATTTATAAATACTAATTACTAATGTTATGAATATAATGGATTATGACCTTTTCAATGACCTTGAGAAATTTCACCTTTCAAATTATGAGATAAAAGCATACTCATGCCTACTTATGAATGGTCCAATGAAAGCAACGGAGATAATTAAAGAAACGGGCATTCCACAACCCAGAATGTACGATATACTTGGAAAACTTCAAAAAAGGGGTCTCATACTAATCAATTCAAGCCTTAAAAAAACGTATGAAGCAGTGATGCCTGCGGATGCATTCAAGGAAGAACTTATAAATATGGAGAAGTATGTGAACCAGCTAGATACATTCATCAAGATAAATAAGAAGAAGATACCCGCAAAATCTCCGAATGTCTGGTTTATAGAGAATGATTCTAGAATAGAGACAAAACTAGAAGAATCAATAGAGGCAGCAAAAACTGAGATTATCCTTTCTCTTCCTGAAACGAGAATCAGATATCTTCTCCCTGTAATGAGGAAGGCATACAATAATGGTGTTACAATATGCTCTGTTCTGGGAAATAACGTAGGAAGCAGTGTAATAAAACTTATGTCAGAAATTGGTGTTGTCAGAACACGAGACGTTACCCCGGCTGAAATTGTAATAGTGGACCGAAAACTTTCATTCCTAAATGCAAAGTCCATAACAGAAGGCTCTGATTATTCAGTTTTTATCCAGGAAGATGAGCTGGTGGATATTATGGGTTATTATTTTTACTACATGAACTGGATTCCATCTAAATATGAGACAGATTTCAGTCAATTTAGGAAATTGAAGATTTCAACCTCATGGCTAGCCTGCGAGGCTATAGACAATATCTTAGAAAAGAGAAAGAGGATTAATGCAACCCTAAAAGGAATATACAGCTTGAAGGAAGTAGATATGAAAGGTGAAATTAAGAGCACCGTGAGGATACAGGGGGTAAAACAATCATTTATTCTTTCAACTCCAGATAGGGATTATACAGTCGGAGGAAAGAACGGAAAACTTGAGGATGTAAGGATGATAGAACTGAATATGGATTCAATCTTAATATAAGCCACAAAGCTATTACTAAAAGTAGTAAAAGAGAAGTCCTAATAATAATAGGAGCATTTTAAAACTATGGGACCTAGAAAAATTGACATCAGTGCAGATGGGACCAAACTTAATCAGTCAGATACCCTTAAATATTGTATTATTCAAACCAATGTATGGAATGCTACAAGCATTAACGGGGTTATAAATCTCTCATTAAAAGACTCAGAACTCCTTTCATCTATTAACATAAAGGATATTGAATTGAAGCAGAGAACAATTTTCGCGTATCCAGAAGTTGCATTGGGATGCAATCTGATGGGCGACAGATTCAATGACGATTTGAAGAAAATTATTGATTTTCCAATAGAGCTTGATGAGGCTTTAAAACTTAATATAAAATTGAAGACTTCTTTTCAAATTATATCTCATGAACCTCCTGAACTACCATTTAATGTATCATACGACTTCTGGATTAGGAGAGACATAAATAAACATGATCATCCTGAGGAACATGATTGTGAGATAATGATATGGCTCTACAGAAATGAACAGAAACCAATTGGGAAGTATACTGGAGAAGTGGTTTTAAAATGCAAAATAAATGGAAGTGAAGAGGATATTAAATTCTCACAATGGATAGGTAGGGGTGGAAGATGGCTAACCATTAGCTATATAATTGACCCAATGTGGCAAAAAGAAAAAATCGATCTTGAGATTCCACTCTCCAGCTTTTTAGTGGAGTCCAGAGATAAGATGGATCAACCCATGGAAAAAAAATATTTAATGGGAATGGAACTTGGTTCAGAATTTGGAAATCCCGGCGCAAAAAAAATGAAGCTAAAGTGGAAGCTTTCTTCATATGAATTGATTTATAAGGAAGGAGTTTTTAATCTCCTTGAAATTCAAGATTGAGGATTCTTATCCATCTATTAATTAATAAAAAAATGAAAGAACAATTGAAATAATAAATCATTGCTGGTAGTATTTACAAATAGTTTTATTTTCTATGTTAATGACAATTCAATGTTCAGCAAGAGTTTTTTATTTGGTTTTTCCCTCTCGGGTTTTCAATCTGAAATGGGACTGAGTGAAACAGACGAAAATTCAGACTGGTGGAAATGGGTTCATGATAGGAATAATGTGAGAACTGGTATAGTTTCAGGGGACATGCCTGAAGAGGGCGTTGCTTATTGGGATTTATATGAAAACTACAACAGGGCTGCGAAAAACCTTGGTGCGAATGCCTTCAGGCTTGGAATGGAGTGGACAAGACTTTTTCCTAGAGCCACACCAGAAATCAAGGTAGATGTGAAAGAGGAAAATAAGGATATAAAAGATATAAAAGTGACAGACGAAACTCTAAGCTCTATGGATAAAGTTGTAAATTCTAAGGCTGTGGAACATTATAGGAAGA
>JAKBQK010000442.1 GCA_021835265.1 Thermoplasmata archaeon | reverse complement strand
GGTATCTCCATGAAAATGACACAGAGTTTACTGTGGCAATACAGAGGGCCATAGAGTCCGGTGAGAAGATTTTCCACAGGAATGTCCCATCCGATCTCTGGGTAAGTGTTGGAAAAGTTGAAACTTATGTGGAAAAAGTGAATATGACCTTTCAATACAATCAGAAAATTTAATTTCTAAGAAAGAAAATCTACTTTAGCAATTATGGGACTGGGGAGATCTTTTCATCAAGTTTCTCCCATAGTCTTTGTCTATGAATGGATATCGGAAAGTTCGAGATCGAAGAAACCAAAAATTGTTGCCACAAGACATCTGTTGAGGGCAATATACTATATGATCAAGAGAGAACAAACATACGATGAATACATCATACAGTGAAAGGGGAATTGAATTGATTCTGCTGCATAAAGCGTAGTTAAGACAAACTCCTCTGACTCTTGAAGGAGGTCAGAATATGGCTTTGCCACGAATAGTAGAACTTCAAAAGTCATTCCAGAAAGCGTATAGAGGGGAAAAAGATGTAATTAGAGGGAAGAATCTAACATAGTGGATTAAATTCCGGTTTCATTGTATGTCTATAGAAACTAATAATTAATTCGTGATTTCACGAAAGATTTAGATAGAGTTTTATCTGGATCTTTATGAGTTCTAATTCAACTCCTTCAATTTTTCCTAATCGACCCCGGTTTCTCTCTTGAAAATCAACAGAGCGCATCTGAAAAATAAGCGCAACAGAATCGTCACTAAGTAAATTCGTTGAGTTTTTTGAATTTTTTGAGTATAAGGGAATGACTTTGCTCCCAGTGTTGTTGTTAAAGGGATAATTGTAGCAAGTCCAGTTGTATGGTTAGCTATAACCAAGCCTGGTCTTTTGAAATTCTGCTCATGACCCTTTGTTGGACTCAAGTCTATCCAATAAATGTTAAGTCAACTACCCCTCCTGACTGAAGGGGCTTGCTGCTGGTCTCCCTCATGCCCGTGAGCATGGATTCATCGAACCGCAACGATTGGCTGGTTGACATTCCCTTGCTAGGGGAAGGAGGCTATTCATTATCCCTTTCTGGTACCGCTCCACAGCCTAGTTCCAGCAGAGGGCTTGAGGCGTGTATCCCTTCTCCTTACGGAGAACATGCCGCTGGAACCAATGTGTTCTTGCGAATTATCCAACTTAACCGTCTTACTCTTCAGGAGAGTGCCTTACCATTTCAGGTGTGGACAGAACATTCATTGCATGGGATTATTAGAAGGTTCTCTTTTATCCCCTTGCCAGGTCAAGGGGTCTTCCCGCTCACATCAGATAAATCTGGAGTCATCATTAGATTAACCCTCTAATCAATATTATCCCACTGGTCTATCTCATGGATAAGTTCTTGTGGGATATCATTTTGGTCAAATCTTTTTTCTTTGATCTGATTAATAATTTTGAGAATGGTCATTTGGTCAGTTCCCTTGAATTTCTCCTTTGCTTCGGAAACAATTTCCAGCTCATTCTTATCCAGGTCAAGGGCCTTGTTAATGAAAGTATTGAGAGATTCTACTTCCATCCTAATATTTCGTTTTGCTTCAGAAGTCTTTGGTTCCAAAACGAATTTGGTTTCTAATGATTCAATCTGGGGCCAGATATATACTCCTCCTCCTTTATATTCCTCCGGACGATGAGTGGGCCAAATTTTCCCGTGGGACACTCTAGGGCCACGGATACCAATATCCTCATGAGGAGAAATTATCATAGCTCGAGATTGGAGGGGTTTAGAAACTCTTCGCGTGTCAATTGCATACCTTTCTTCTTTAACATTAAAATTGGGTGTTGCCAAACCAACATATCTGTGACTGGCACCTGGGTATGTGCCATTGATACCTCTATGAGCGGACTTAGAAGTGCGACTCGAAGATGCCGCCACTACTTCACCTCTGTTAGATGAACACTCTCATTTTCATCGAGGTTAATATTCCATTTAGAACCAACAGCATATGGCACCTTGTGTTTGCCATCAATCCGTATGTTTAAAATAATACCTTCAGTATATACTTCATTTCCTACCCTTTCCTTATCAGGCTCGTATAGGCTCTTATATACTTCATCATCAATTGGAACTACATGGGCAAATGACACCGAGAAAATGTGTTCTTTACTGATCGGGTCTAACTGTCTTATAATACTAACCACTTCAGTTTCAACAACAGTCATAATATCAGAATGTAAATATCAGTATTTGAGTTTATAATTTTTATCTAAAATATTGTTTTATCTCTTTCTTTTTCTATCTCCATTCATCTATGAATTTGAACCCATCAATAAGCTGGTTAATTTGTCTCTGTTTCTCAACATCGACCTTCTCTTCTTAGCTCGACATTAGATTTGTTTCTTCATCCTCCGGATTACAGCAGATTCAATACACTATCCCCTATCTTGTTCCTTATTCTTCACGGAAAAATGTGGAAATTTAAAATAATTGGAATTGATTTGAAACAGTAACATATGATAAAAAGAGCACTTTTCATTGACA
>JAKBQK010000533.1 GCA_021835265.1 Thermoplasmata archaeon | reverse complement strand
CTGAGACTCCGGTCCAAATCCGGGCAGCCCCATCTGTTCTATGTCCGGATTCATGCATCCGTGCCAATTCCGTCATTTTTCCACTTCCTTGAAATATCTCCCCAAGCCGGGATCTAACCACCTCCGCAACTTCATGCTGTGAAACGTGAGTATAGCGCTGAGTGGTCCTGAGTGACCTGTGGCCGAGATGGATTTGGACCATGCGAATATCGATTGGTTTTGCTCCCCGGTAGCCTTTTAACAGGGCCGTAGCACACCAGTGCCTTGCGGCATGCCAGTGGAACTTTTTGATCCCCGTGAAAGCCCCGATCCTTTTGGCAATATTTCTGATGTAGTCGTAGGTCATTCTCCCTTTTGGTGTGGTGAAAAGCGCTGTCTGATCAGTGTTGGGCCTGTAATCCATGATGTATTTCCTTACGTCGTTCATGATCTTGTCCGGCAGCCCTATGATCCGTTCTGCCTCGCCTTTCTCTGACCTTATTCTTATGCCGTTATCCTGTATGTCAACGAGATTGATCTGGACTATCTCTCCTATCCTGGCTCCGCCGAAAAATGCAATGTGTGCAATGATTGAGTTCCTGAGGTTCACTTCCTTCCTTGCACTCATATGCCCTGCTGCGTGCAGGATGGTTTCTACCTCTGTGTTTGAGGGAATCCAGGGATCCGGAACCGGAGGCTCTCTCAGCTTTGGAAGAGCCAAGCAATTTTACCCTCCCTGGAGGATCTGGGTTTGATTATTTCATTCAGTCCAATCAATTTTGGTATTCCTCATGGCTGGGAAGGGGTATCCTGACCGTTCTGTAGGTGACCCTGAAAGTCTGCAATATAATCAGGAACTTCAGGATATGAGAAACAGAATACTTCCTCCTTCTAAGATCAAGGGAAACTATCTGGTCTATCACTCCCATAATACATAAGATATGCTTTTCGGACATATCTCATAATTTCGATTGTCATAATAATGTTCGATATTTAACTGACATTCCATAGAGTGCCATACACCACATAAAATAAATATAACTAATTCTCCAACCGGTCTATCTATTCTTTTATAAAATTGAGTTGTCTGTCAGTTTCGAGATCAATGCTATTAGTTCAGAGATAAGTTTGCTGTAAAGCCCATTCTTGATGCGATTCTAATTAATGTATTAAAGAAGTAGTTGGTTCACTCATCTCTGGCAATGACTATTTTTTGTGAAGATGAACTGGGTATAAATAACTAAGATTTTATGTTACTGGTCAGTCTTCTGTGCACGCTGATCTTATTTTACCAGTTCTGATACGCAAAAGATCCATATATCCCTAGTACATTATATTAGCAATATGATCCGGCTTCTTGCAGAAACACCGCGTGACCAGGAGATGATCGAGAAATTCCAGAGGGCTTACGAGAACCTCAAGAAGATTGTCGATCGTCTGCAGGAAGAGAACAGAGAACTCATGGAGGAACTGGAAGAATACGGGAAGAGGCATCCTTCCACAGTGGACGTGAAGAACAGCCATCCATACGCGATCAGGGAGGAATCTTCCGCCCCGGATACCACTCATGCGAAAAGAAAACCAAGAGGACAGCACGGCCATAGGGGACATTACAGGAAGATTCCGGGGATCACGGAGCGCATCAAGGTCCATGCGGATCAGTTCACCTGCCCTGAATGCCCCCCATCCTAGTGAGGAAGGGCATGCGTACAAGGGTGATCTAGGGTATTCCTGAGATATCTCCGCGCGTTTTACAGTACAGGATCGAGAGGATGTACTGCAGATCCTGCGGAAAGGTTGTGGAACCTGAGATCCCGGATGCCCTTACCTCAGCAAGATTATCGTTGCGTACCATGCTCATTGCAGCATACCTGAATCAGACGGCGAGGATGAGCGTTGAATCTGTCTCCTCTGCCATGAGGGAGATATTCGGCATCCGCATCTCGGAAGGCGAGATCCAGGAGATAGTATACCAGCTGTCGCATGCCCTCGGGTCGGAATATGACAGCCTTGTGGAATCCATAAGGAAAGCCCCCTCCAGGTACACGGACACAACAACCTGGAGGAAGAACGGCGGGAACCATGCACTCTGGGTCTTTGTCACCAAAGAGGGGCCATATTCTATGTCTCAGGGAGCAATAACCATAAGGTTGCCCTCGATCTGCTGGGAAAACACAGTGACACGGATGTCCATAACAGACAAAGTACGTTCGAAACCCTCGCGGGAAAGACGAAGAATCCCCAGCAGTACTGCTGATCGCACATAATCTGTGACGCAAAGGAACTTGAGGGATTCTACGGTTACGAGGGAAGGATTATCAAGGAATCCCTGGAGAAGGTGCATGAAGAGGCTAAATCCTTCCGTGGCCATGGTACAATGGAGGATGTGGATCGCCTTTACGGGGTTCTCGTATTCCTCCTGAGCAGGGATTACGCACACAGAAGATTAAGGAAGTTTGTGAACAACCTTCTCATGCGGAGAAGGGACTGGCTCTTCAGGTTCGTTGTCGATCCGGAGGTGGAATCGACCAACAACCGGGCGGAGAGGGCTCTGAGACCCGCCGTAATATACAGGAAGGTCTCCGGTGGATCCAGATCGGTCGGGGAGCGGAAGCATATGCAACGCTCTCATCCATATTCTACACACAGAAGCTGAGGAAAAAGAGCACTATAAGGGATGTGCCGGCGTCGAACAACAGGAAAGAAGCCCATCCGGGTTAGTGCACATCAAACTGACCTATACATTTTATGAGAAGTATAAACAATATGATAGTATTGTCTAATAACAAATTACCATTATTTTAAGATTTTAACCATAGTGAAATTCCTTTAAGTGCTTCATTTAGGTCTTCTGCGACAGAAATGAAAAATGAATTTAACTTATCTATGTTTTCATTCCCAAATATTTTTTCTCCGTGTGTGGAGGATGAACTGTCAAGGGGGTACTTTAATTTGGTATAATTCCTGCCGAGGAAATTACAAAGTGGAAAAAACTTTGAAATAATGAATATCCCATTAAAAAATTCTTTCATTCCCTTATAAAAAACCGAATTCATTCTTTCTTGGACCATTTCATTGTGGATTTCAGCCAATACCAAGTCAATTTGTTTCAAATCTGATTCATATTTCTGCATTGGAGTAAGTGTTACAATCCGAGTAAGTGTGTGGTGTATCAAGCGACTATGAATAACCGCATATACCAAAAGGCCAAATTCATCTTTCGGAGCATTTTCTTGCAGTTTTTTCACTCTTTTTACGGTTTCATCAAATGTTATGATTCCAGTTGGAGTTTCTTTCAAAACCTGCAAATGATATTTTCTTAATCTGCTCGCGTAACTAAAGTAGAGTTCAGCATCCGGTCTAGAGACGATATCATTTGAGATCAATTCATCCATCGCGTTCTTTTCATTTTCTAATATTCGAAGAAGTTTTGAATTATTGGGAACCAGCTTCGACAATCTCTTGAGCATTACATTGCATGGAGTGTGCCCTAAATTTTTTGGGTCTTGAAGACCACGGAAAGTTTCAAAAACAGAACCGAAGAAGGTTAAGGTGTCTTGGGTAAAGCTTTCATTTATTGGTTGTTCTTTCAACTTTTCTTCGAATGGGATTTGAGAACCAAGATTGGCAACCAAGAGTATCATTTTAAAAAAATGAACATTTATCTTTATAGCCTTCTCTAAAGCCCTTTGTATGAACTCAATACTAACTGGGAAAGAAATATCATTTTGTTGACGAATCCTACCATATACCTTCAGATCCTCCAAAGCAGACTCTATCCACATAAGTGAGTCACTTAGAATCAAATTATATGCATCATCGTCGAGATTGTCCAAAAAACTTCTTATGCCCAAAGTGCGCAAGAATAATGCCCATAAGAGATATATAATTTGTGTGTCATAGTATTGGTACAACCTGAAGAAATCTTATTATAATTTCAATACTTAAACTGGGAAACCAGAAAATTTCCCGATTATACTATGTTTTTATGTTACCAAAATTCAAGTTTCTATGTTCATGAAAGAATTATAAGCAGTCAGAAAATGATTTATAGTTCGGATTGGAAGTAACAGTCGAAATAAACTTTTCCACTTTGGCTTTGAAGAGAGTGGCTTCCTTCAAAGTATATCTTTTATTCAAATCGTATGTAGCGTCATCTCTTGTGAATCGTAAAGTAGTAAACAAGTTGCCCACACCAAATAAGTTGTCAACGTGCTCCATCACCTCTTTGTGTGCCTCGGCCTTTCTACTTATATTGTACCCCAAGCTTTCTAAACACGACCTAAGTGTTAAAAAAACATAATAATAATAACGGTCTATGACTGTTCTACACATTCCCTCGGACATGTCTCCGGGATATGAAGAGTGATCATTCAACAGTCTTTCAGAAAATTTCATGAATTCTTTAGGGTTCATCTATACTTAGTCCCAAAAAACTACATCCACGAATAACAAGGTTTCCGAAGTCTTTTTAGGGCAACACTTAAAGTTCAAGGACTCCCATAATTCCAGCAACTTTTCCACCCTTTCTTCCCTCAGCTTAACGACAAGTGGGAAGTTTGTCCATGACTTGACCTCCGGATCAATAGAGACATCCACTTCAATTTTGTAATCGCTATTGTTCTTCTTGCCTGTCTTTACCAACTCATAATTTACGCAGGAAATGGCTGACTTCAAGTCTTCAATAAAATAATTGGAACCACCACCCATAAAAAGATGGGACACTCTGTCAAATTCTTCAATTTTAGCTGGGTTTACCTTAGCAATCCCGGTTTCAAGTATTATATCACTTAACTTTAGCCCCCTTTTTGAAGCTCGAGCAGTAATGATGGATGTTTCTATATTTGGATTCGTCTCGTGATATGTTAGCTCCAGTTCAGTTGGAAATAAGGACTCAAGTTCGCATCTCGAAGAAGCAATGATCATGTCAGGTTTCACACTAAACATACGCGGGGATCTCATATGCGAGGAACCATGTCGATTAACCTTTACTTCTACAGATATAACTGTCTCCATTTTGTTATCTACGACAAAATAATCGAAAGAGAAAAGAGATTCAGATACAATAGCACTCACATTGGTAACACGCACTTCGCCGGTGTTGACCCAGGATGGGGGAGTATTTTCCATTGTAGGAACTGTACTACTTATCGACATTCTTTTTCACTGTTCGCCCAACCGGTATCGTCTGTACTACATAGAAAGGAAGACCGTTCTGGTCAAATAAATCGGTGAATTTGTAAACATCAACAACTACTGGCTTAAGTTGGAATATATAACCGTCATCAACTTCATATGCATTCCAGTCTTCTTTTAGAACCTTTTTAACTCTCATCTGTTCTTTTGGTATAGATGGCCATGTATCCTTACTTGGGATTTCTCCTGTTTTATCCTTATTTAGGGTTTTGCTGCTTACGCGAACGACAGTATTTACTTGCCCAACATACTCTGGAAACCCTGTAACATAATCCGTCGTCAGTTTCTTAAGGATATTAGTTACCACAGACTTCACCATAATCGTATTCTTATCATTCAATTCATAAGAATTCCAAACTTCTTTGACTGTATCAAAATCAATGGACCTAGTTTCTGACATTTCTACACCGATCCATATCATAAATGTGCATTAAGTTCTTAAAACAAACTCTTAAGATAATACTTTTGTCCAATGGTCATGTTTGCTTCTCCAAAAACTGGCATCGATTATCTAGACGCGAATTTCTTATCTATATAATACAAGAAAAGTTGGAAGTGGTGGAAAAAGAGAATACAAATGTCATATTTAACAGTAATACAAGAAGAAAATAATGTTGTCCTCTCAAGTGTACTTCACCGTCCTTGAGAACGTTTCAAACAGTTACATTTTTATCATCAGAATCTGGGACTTATTCTTTTCGGTGTCAACCTTCTGTTCACAATTTAGGCATGTTGTTCTCTTTGATGAGTCAGTGAACTCCCAAGCATAATTGCAATGGTTGCATTTAACTTCAAAACCTTTGAGTTTGGCTTTCTTCTCTACAATGTAGACTTTGGAATTGCAGTTTGGACATTCAGCAATTCTATGAACCCAAGGGATGGAATTTCAACAGAAACTCTCTGAGTAGGCAATTTTGAATTTTATTGTAGTGGAAAACTTTATAGTTAATTAGTAGCTATAAATTAGCTACTATGTCAAAATCAAAACCTATAAAAATAGACCTCTCAGAACTACGCATAAACGTTGAAAATGTTGAGATTTATGAGAAAGTCGTTTCTCAGAATTCTAACAATGCTGGCAAAGTGTATGTCCCAAAAGAATGGGTAGGAAAGAGAGTCTTAGTGATGGTGATTAAGTGACACAGTTTAGTCGACATCATGAGAAAGTGTTAGACCTTGTAAAGCAAGAAAAGGAGTGGAAAAAAAACTGGAAACATGAGGATCCATGTGAGGAGTGGAAAACATATGTTTCAATCTATGGTATAGGTTATTGTACGCACTATGCTATTGCCAGATATCGCAGGTTCAAGAGAGAGATTGATGTCCTATCAGACATAGAAAATTGGAATGGAAAACTTATTAAATGGGTTTACATATCCAATAAGTAATTACATGTCAAATATTCAATTACTTTCTAAATGGCTTATGAAACGTTACTTGGTTCTGTGGGAGAATTTACGTGATAGAAATTTCACGCTAGATGAAGCTGCCGATTTATTGGCTAGAACAAAATTTTCCGACAGTAAAAAACTAGTGACGCTTCTCCTATCAGAGCTACGAAAATCAGGATGGGTTGCAACGAACTTTGATCCAAAAGATGCTAGGAAGAGAATCTATAGACTGACACCTTATGAACAAATATTTGAATTGGTAGTCAAGGAAAATGATGTGGAGGAAGTGAATGTTCAAAATTGAAATAGACATAGATGACGAATTCGTATTCGGCGAGAGAAGAGGCTCAGTTTTTATTGGGAATCAATTTATACGAACTCCAGTAACTTCAGTAACCAAATCAGATTTAACTCGCGCCAGCCGAATTACTAGTGATTTTGCGATAGACATTCATTTCCCAAACAAGGTGTTTGAAAATCAAGATTTTCTTCTGGGATCACACATCGAGGATAGAATAATTAACCTGGAAGGTAGAGACAAACATTCTGATACTATCAACCAAAATGTATCTTTTGCGAAATCATATTCGCAAACAAGAGCTAGCTATTATGTCCCTATTATAGACAAAAACGTTAGAATCTCACGAAAATTGATAGAAGCACTTGTTAAAATGCAGCTAAATACCCAATTAGACTTTGTGACGATATTGGACTCCTTAATTATTCCAACTGAGGAAATGAAAACAATTGCTACATACCTTACTAAGAATATAATCGACAATGGGAAAATACCATTATACGCGATCCCTATGGATACTGAAGAGAATTTGTTCTCATTGAAGATTGATATCATGGGAGAAGTGGTTTCAGGAATAGTTGGCCTTTATGCAGATTACAGACTTTCTTATCGAAATTATGACAAATTTTCTGAAATGAGATCCAAAGAGACGTTGTTAAGAATAATCTCTGGCGTCGAGAAAACTTATCCAAATAGGAAGAGCTCAGGTGGGCTTTACCCACTTAGCTTTTTAGCATCCGATTTCGCCTCTCCTGTATTTAGAAGACCACCATTTGGTACCCAAGAAAAGAATAAAGAAAAGGTTAAGCAGACTAATACAGCTGAAAAGGCAAAAAAAATAGCGAACGAAAGAAGAAATGCTAGGAGATACGATCATCTAACTGGGGGGTATCTACCAATCCCTCTTCATAAAGATATACACGGGTCATCTCTTGCTTCATGTAATTGCCCCATATGTACAGGTTCATCCATAGATGATGTTGCAGCAGAATATGAAGGAAGCCTTGCAGACGCATTCAAAATCCACGATGTGTTTGGAGTTCATACATTTGTAGAACGCTCCAGTGGATTGTTTCATAATGGAAAACTCTTGGAGGACCTAAAGGAGAGGAGACACGTCATTCCTGTTCTTTCTGAAACATTTGATTCCCAAACTTTGAGGAACCAGACAAAATTATTTTGATTTTTATTCGGATTCTCTTGACTGGGCGAAACATTCCAGTCATCCATTTGCAGTGTACACGAATTGCACCGTTGAATTACAGAGTCTAAAGAGGTTTTCAGATTTGGGTTGCCCTATGTATGGATTCAAAGAAACTCATTTTCCAGATTTGAACCGCGAAATGGGTCAAATTTTGATTCAAGAAAAGGTGCTCTTTGTTGTGGAAAAAGAATTCGCTCATTGACAAAATTATTGAATTGTAAAGATTTAGGGCAATAATGCCAAACCTCTCATTTGATTCCGTGCGTTCTGAACTCCCTTATGTCATAGGAAAAGCTGTTGATCTGGAAGCCCCATCTGTTCTATGGGGGAAATAGATAAGACCAAAAATGTGTCGCTTTTTATATCTCAACTCAAAAATTTTAGTTTCTAATCACTATGAACTGAAGAAATTTGATGGATAGGTTTTCTTTTAATAGTGTCCTTGGAAAGAATTTATCCTAAATGACTTCTTCCGCATTTTCCAAAAGTGAAATTTCCTTATTGGTTAACCCGTACAACGAGTACACCAACTTGTCAATGTCCATTTTGATGTCCAATTCCTTTTCTGTTAGTTCAGATGATCTATCTGTGACATTTCCTTTTATGTCATTCAGTTCTTTATTGATGTCAAGTAGATTACCTACCTTGGATACTATACTATCTCTTATTTGCAAATCAGCCTTCTCCGTTGGTTGTGGGACTCTAAGGGCTGACAAATACGCTTTGTTCATATCGTCAGATAAACGATGGGTGCAATAGAAGTTCATTAATTTGGAGTTTAGAATAGCAAGCAAGAATTTCAACTCATTCTTGTTATCATCTTGAACATTGAGAATTTGAATAGTCTTCAAGGTGAAATACCCAGATTCGTCGTAAGACGCAATAATCCTGTCTTTTAAACTATCATTCCTTATTCTTATCACCATTATTTTTGGTTTTTGATATTTAAGACTTGACGGATCATTTATGGGAAAATATCTGTTGCTATATCTATATCCAAACTTCCAGATATCATCAGGAATCAGAATAGGTTTCATTTTAAAGGAGGTATTTGACAAAGAAATCAAGTTTTTACCCCCTTCACTCCCACGTGATATTTTCACTCCGTCTATACGGTCGAGTCTTGGAAATTTTTCAATTTTGTTTATTAAACTTAAGAACTGACTGCCGTTAAATAAACGAAAATCTTTCTGTTCAAGGTCTTCAATTGTAGAATAAGAAACAGCATTGTTAATATCAGAGTCCTCGTTTGATATCATCGCTAATCTTACATCTCTTTGCTTTTTTTTACTCAGGAACATATGTTGAAATGAATAATCCTGGTGATCTTTTTCGCATTTTAATCCTATGAAAATTGCATTTTCAGTTGCCTTAGCGTCATCAAATACATGTCCAACTTCGAATATCTTTTTGATTTGGAATCTTGACAACAAAAAATCTCGAAAAGGTCTAAAATCATTCTTCCGTAAGAAGGTGTCAGGAACAATGAAGGAGAAATACCCGCCTCTCAAAAGAACTGAATTAGCTCTTTCCATGAACAGAGGATAGGTGTCGTAATTCTTCTTACTATTTGTCAAGTAATTAACATTCAAGTAATCAAGTTCAGCACTCGTTAAGTCTGCGCCATATGGAGGATTTCCAATTACAATATCAAAGCCACCTTCTCTCATGATTTCCGGGAATTCTTCTTCCCATTTGAAAGCCCTATCGCTAACTGCAGAATCATCTATCAAACTATTTCCAATCTTGATATTTCTTTGAAGTTCAGGCAACCTATGTTTTCTTTCAGAAATCTGTAATAACAAATTCAACTGAGCAATTTCCACTGCTTTTGGGTCAAGGTCAACGCCAAAAATGTTGTTTATTAGAATTTTTGTTTTAAGGGTATACACTTTCTCTGAATTCTCCATATCAAAACTCGTTTGTTTCAAACCACTTTTATCAAGCTTCAACTCCTCTTTCCAATAATTCTCAAGCTCTTTGTATACACGTATAAGAAAGCTTCCAGAACCGCATGCGGGGTCAAGTATTTTGACATTTTTGATTTCGTCTGGAGTGTGAGTTTTAAGATATTCACCAACGGTGTTCTTGACAATGTAATCCACAACATTTGAGGGCGTGTAATAAATGCCCTGCTCTTTCCTATGTGTCTTGGATTCCGATAGATTTGCCCTCTTTGATGTGGCCTTGAGAATATTTCCCAGGTATTGTTCATAGATGTTTCCAAGAACGTCAGACTCAATTATAGAGAAATCATACCTATATGAGTTATCTTTAGAGTGATTTAACCCCTCAATTACCTCCAGCAAAACCTCATTGTCAAGGTATAGTTCATCACAAAGCCGCTTAGCAAAGAGTTTGCTGTTGTACTCATCATCATAATATGAGTATACTTTAGAAATTTCCTTAACTAATTGACCCTTTCCCCTAGATGCCCATTGCCTTACGTTGGATTGCAGACGATTTTCTTCGAGCTCTCTGTCCTCGGCATTCCTTATGAAAATTAGACGGTCAAGAATTCTCTGGACTGATTCATCAAGGTCATCTTGAGACAACTGCCTGTTTTGGTTATTTCGTATGATATCTTTTGATAGAATTTCGCGAAAATGGATCATATCCTGCAATAGCTGTTTGTTGATTGGGTTCTTTGTTTGTTTTTTACCGTATTGAGATGCAATCTTGTCGAGCTCATTGTTTAGAAACGCCGCCTTTGACAGATGCTCAAATCTCTTATCAGAAAGAAAATCACTAGGGTGCAAAACAAATAGAAGGTTGCTTCCAAAATTAGATCCCTTCCAATCTGCGTTGAATACTGCAATAGTCTCAAAATTACACAGTATTGCCCATGAACATGATTTCATCCATGCGTAGTTAATTGCCTGGTCAACATATTTTGAATTTGTTTGTATATTCTCCTCTTTCAATGATTTTGCTTCAAGGAAAAACTTAGGAATGCCATTAATCCTGAAACTGTAATCGCTTCTTTTACCGGCTATATTTTCTTCCTTGTTTACTGAGTCATTTCTGTTAAGCCTATTTTCCATATTCCAACCAAGAGCTTTGAACAAGGGATTGATAAAATCCTCTCTGGTCTCAGTTTCACCCAATCGCTTGATTTCCCCTGATTTTTTTCTCTGTTCATATTTGGATATGAGTTCTACAACTCTTTCAAAATCAATACCATAATCATCTGTTGCATTTGCATCTTTCTTGTTCATTCAAACACCGTCTAGCCACCAATAACACTTATTATTTTTTGACAATCTTGTAAAAACTTCAACCATTCAATAATGTCAGAAGGTTTTTTTATAATCTCAGGTTTTGAGTGCATAACCTCGTTTCTCATATCCTTAAAAGACTTGATTTTGGCATCTTCAAGGTTGATGAAATTCTCAAAATTTTCACTTTTGTTGGCATCCAAAGTAAACTTGATAATTTCTCTGAACAGAATCAATTCCTCGTCAAAGTAAAGTTCATCAAACAAGTCAGTTTCTGTCTTTAAACTCTTCTTATTTTGGAATTGACCTTTGGCCCTCGCAACATTTATGTTTACGTCGGAAGAATTATTCACATCATTTAGGAATTTTTCACCAAAATCCAGTTTGTTAGGATTTTTAGATCTAGCAAAGTTTCGCACTGCTACCTCACAATAAGCAATTTGTGTGTATACGCCTATAGAAACCAATGGATTGTTTAGGTCTGAGTAATGCACCATTCGGGATATGCCATTCCCAATAAGAATAAAGTAGAAATCTCTCTTCGAGAGATAACTCAAAGTTTCAAAAATACCAGTTGACTCAGATAAGGTATATTCAGGTTTAATCTGGACTTCCGAATCGGAATTAGAATCATAAAAGCTATCGATATTTCCAGCCTTTTTTATTGGAACTCTGTCAAAATCTCTTTCGGAATGGACCTTTTTGGCATCATCAATATTTGCAGCAGTTTCTAGTACGTTAGAGATATCTTTCACATTGAACATTTCATTTAGCTTGAAAAGTACATAGTCCACTGGTATACCATCGCTTATTGGATCTTCACCTTTGTCTTTCCGTAGACTTTAATTATATTACCTTCTTTAACTTTCTTTTGCTGACACTACAATGTGGATTTGTTGATTCCCGACTCTTTCCTTTTTCGGGGTAAATGCCATAATCTTTGGTTATATATCTTTGCTGTCCACCCTAGTAATCTTCTAAGCTGGAATGCTGAATTCTAGCACATTTGATTTTCCACTCAAATATTTTCCCAATATTCTTGTATTCTCGAACATTATATTCTCAAACGTACGCTGTTTATTGTTGAACCAGTACTTTCTATTGAAATTCTCTTTGGTTTTTTCAATTAATAATTTCGCTGTATCGGGCTTCAACCAGATATGATAATTTTCAATAGTAATAAAATCTGTTTTTTTAATCCGGATTCCAGAATCATTTTTTTTGAACTGATGCGTAAACATTGTTAAGCATACAGTGGCGCCCTGAATGTTCAATAATCTATCAAAGGTTGAAATCGATATTATGAAATTTGAAAGATCATATTTTATGCTGTGATGTATGCACAAAAAGAGTCACTATGAACAATCAGAACTCTGAGGTAAGACCTGAGTCTGACCTTCCAAGACACCTTTCATTCAGGGATGTCTTCTTTCTTTCCTTTGGCGGAATGTCGCCACTGCTGAGCCTGTTGACCTATGGGGCGGTAGCACTGACCTATGGGGGGTTGTTGTCACCGCTGATAATGGTGATTGGCACTCTGCTCGTGCTGATCAACGGCCTTGTGGTAATGCAGCTGTCCAAAAGGTTCAGGACCTCTGGAGGATATTATACTTACGCATTCCAGGTCCTT
>JAKBQK010000433.1 GCA_021835265.1 Thermoplasmata archaeon | reverse complement strand
AGCTCAACCTTATGTTTACAGTTTTCATCCTTATCTTTCTTGACCAGTCATAATAAAAACCATTGATTTTATGGCGTATGCAATTGCATCAGAGTTTTCTGCGTCAAAAATTTCAATTTTTTCCGGAAGTTTTCTCTGTTCTATCATCCTTACCTTCCCGTTCTCAAACCATACTGCCCTCAACTTTCTCTCTGCACCATCAACAATCATCTTCATCTTTATCTATGGTGTATATACCGTGGGTATATACCTATATTCAATTCCTTTCCATGGATGGAAAAAACAGAATGGAAGATCTGAAGACACGTGTTGAGGACCTGTCTCATGATCTGGATGAACCATGGCTTCGCAACCCTTTGAACCGTATGGAAACATTACATGAAATGCGGTAATGTGAGATACAAATGCCATGAAAATTCTCCAATACACCATGGTTTTTATTATGACTGGTCAAGAAAGATAAGGATGAAAACTGTAAACATAAGGTTGAGCTAGGAAAAGACCGGGATCATCGAATGGTGGATACAGAATATGGAAAGGCTTGAGAATAAACTATTGGGAATAGAGGCAATAGCAATTCCTGAAGCAGAAACAATTCGAAAATAGTGCCATCACAAATGTGTGGGAATTAAACTGTAACGTCCTAACTTTATTTTCACGGTTCAGCTGAGCTAATAAAATCCAAATTTAGATGTATAGCTTCAAGTATATTTGACCGAAATTTATGATAACATTTCAATCGTAAATTCTATTTATACGGGAAGAATAACGATTAAGTGAAAGTAGTAATACTGGCGGCTGGGTCAGGGACCAGAATTAGACCAATATCGTATTTCTTGCCAAAGATACTTCTACCTGTTAAGGGAATTCCAGTTCTGGATTACATACTTGAAAATGTAAAGGATTTGAATCCAGAAAAGGTATTTATCGTTGCCAGTGAGAATCTAGAAATAATAGAGAGATTTCTGGAAAAAACAGGAAAAGAAAATGTAAAGGTAGTAAGAGGATTAGGCTGGGAAACTGGAGGAGACTTATCATTGGCATTAGAACAAATCAATGAGGAAGATGATTATGCTGTTATGAACGGTGATATTGTTACAGATATTAATTTAAAGGAAACATATGATTTTCATAAGAGTGTTAAAGCTTATGTGACAGCTTCTGTTTTTAACATGGAAGACGAGGAAGCGAAAAGATTTGGAAGGATTCAAATGGACGAAACCGGCCAAATTTCAAAATTCTTGGAAAAATCGGCAACTTCCCCCGACTCACATTCAATTGTAAATTCAGGTTTTTATATTTTTGATAGAGAACTCATTAAGAAAAGACCGAAATATCTAGTTCCTAAGAAGTTCAAACTTGAAACTGATCTGTTTCCTCAATTAGCTGGGGAGGGTAGAATGTTCGGTCATATATCAAAACTAGACTATTGGTGGGATGTTGGTACAATTGAGTCATACCTGAAAGCTGAAAATTATATGATCAATAGAAAGGGAGTTGTTGCACCTTGAAAAAATTTTCAAAGGAATTGGATAAAATCGCCATTATTGGTATGGGGTATGTAGGTTTCCCTCTATCTTTGCTTTTTGCCAAGAATTATCAAGTTATCGGTTTTGACATTGATCATAATAGAATAAATAAAATGAAAGAAGGAGAATCCACAATATCAGAAGTTGGAATTGATGACCTGTTATCCAATGAAACTATTAAAAAGAACATAAAATTTACTTCCAATCCTGAAGATATTAAGATAGCAAAAATCAAAATAATAACAGTTGGAACACCATACGACCTTAACTCAGAGCATATAGATTATTCACAACTGAGTTCAGCTATAGATATGCTGAATGGAAGATTAAATACTGGTGATATTGTAATTCTCAAATCAACAGTTCCACCTGGAACTACTAATGAAATTGTCAAGAAAAAGATAGAGAATTTTGGTTTTGATGTACCATCAGACATAGGACTCTGCTTTTCACCAGAGAGGATGGTAGAGGGGCAGGCAATAAGAGACTTTATGACTCTTCCAAAAATTATTGGCGCCACAGACATAGAAACCAGAAGTGTATGTAGAGAAATCATAGGTTCCCTGGGTGGGAAAATAATAGAAGTATCAACCATCGAAACAGCTGAGATGATAAAGATGGTAGATAATTATTCAAGATATGTTTTTCTTGGGCTTACAAATGAATTCGCATTGATATCAGAGAAACTTGGAGTTGATGTTCTAGAACTTCTAAGATCCGCAAAGGATGAATATCCAAGAAATTCAGGACTCTTGATACCGGGTCCTGGTGTGGGAGGATCATGTCTGAATAAAGACCCATATATTCTGAAGGCACATATGAATAAGCATGGACTCATGCTGAAAATGGTGGAAAGTGCTACAATTATTAACAGGAGCATGCCACAACATGTTGGTGAAACAATTTTGAGACTGGCCCAGAAGAGAAAGAGCATTACAATTCTTGGGGTAGCCTTTAAAGGAGATACAGATGATACCCGATTTTTT
>JAKBQK010000485.1 GCA_021835265.1 Thermoplasmata archaeon | reverse complement strand
AAAGGGAATAAAGGATTATGGCGTGTCCTTTGATCTCTTCTACCCTAAACCGGAAACAGGATTGAATGAAAATCTTATGAATATGCGATATAATATTATCTCACGCTTCGGTAATGTTTGAGTTTGATGGTACAGCAAAACCTCTAACATCGATTTTGCCTGTTACGGCGTTAGATATTATTGAAGTTCGATACTCTATTAAGAGTTCTATCAACTCTTCCTGTTTCAATATCAGAATATCCAGTTTATCTATTTCTGTGTTAATATGCTCAATAATTTGAATTTGTTCATCGATTGCAGGATATACTATGGGCAAATGTTTTAGGTCCTTAAAAATCATAGATTGTCGTACTCCTCCACCAAACCCGTAAAAAACCTTTCTAATGTCATAAGAATGAAGCATAAAATAAGCAAATTCTGGAATCAGGTCTACTGAAGTTTGCAGGCAGACATATGCAGAGGTTATTATTCCCTTTTGTTTTACTTGACCTACCCTCAGACTATTCTTATCATTTTGTAAATCTGTAAGACGAAGTATAATATTCCATTTATCAACAACTTGATAAGTTGTGAAAGACTCTGGAAGTAATCCGAAGTTGTTGGCAACTTCTCTACCTACAATATTTCCATAGCTAAGAGATAAAACCTCTAAATTTCCATCCTCAATGTTTTTTATCTTTTTCTCCTGCATTAAGCTAAAAAGAGGTTTAATTTCCCAGTGCGCTGGTATCTCCCCAATCCACTCAACACCGCTGTCCTTCATGGGCACATTGGGGTCAAGACCATTGGTTACAGCATGGGTTATGATTGCCTGGTGTTTTTCCTTGAGAAGGCCTATTAACTGTTGTTCCTTTGATATTAAACGGTCGATTATTGTCATTCTGCAATTTAAAAAGTTGGCTATATAAATCTGTTCTTGATTCGAGGGAAAGGGCATACTAAATGACTTTAGAATATCCCCGTCGACGTGAGGAATGCCCATTCCTACCGTGAGCTCTTTTAGTTCGTGTTCAACTACTTTGCAGAAATAAAATAAAAAATTGTGATTTACCTTATTGCTACTAATCAAAGCAACAGTAGAAGAGAGTATTCCTTTCCTGCTTTTAATAAACTCACCAGCATTTGAACCATCCCATAAAAGTAAAATTTCACCTTCATTTACTACAAATGTTGAGTTATCAATTCTTACCCATTGTTTTACAGTTTCTCCTCTTAGGAATTCCATGGAAAGATAAGGTAAATAATCATTAGTCTCTGGAAACTCTGGTTCAATGTTTTTTGGGACCTTTCCCTTGATTATGCTTATAATCCACTTAAAAGGGACCAAATTCCAATATTCTGGTATCTCCCCAATCCACTCGACACCGCTGTCCTTGTAAGCTGGATATCTTGGATATTTCATTCTGTGACCTCTCTGAGAAGATCTATGATTTCATTTCCCAGCTTCTTCAGATCCGCATCAATTTCCTCAAGTGGTCTCGGCGGGATAAATTTATAGAAATACCTGTTGAAGGGAATCTCATATCCAACCTTTCCTATTTTTCCATCCTTGATATCCCTGATGCTTTCATTTATCCATGCATCAGGTACGAATGGTTTTACTTCTCTGTTGAAATAAACATTAATATCTTCCTTTAGGGGAACATTTTCATAATCCCTCAGCTCTGTGTCCGCTTCCGGTTTCCCGTCAGGTCCGGTCGATATCTCAGCATTCTCGTCACGTACTCCAAATATCTTTACAATTGCCTTCTTCTGGGTAGCAGAAAGCTTTATTCCCTTGCTGAGAAACAAAGATGATAGGCTCTCATCGAAATCACTCTTTGTCTTGAATTCCTTTCCTTTTATCTCCGACAATATGTTCATTATGGTATCCTGTACGAGCAATTGCAGATCAACAGTCTTCTGTTTTCCATTCTTTGCTTTCTCAAATGCCTTATCTGAAGCAACTTTCGAGATTCCATCTTCGCTAATGACAAATTTCATTCTTAATGGTCTGTCTATGGTTATCTTCCTGTAGCCGAAATCCTCATTGTCGAATACCTTTACTCTTTCGCCATCCCTGGCAGTTAAGAACAGATTTTTGATCTCCTCTATCTGCTTGTTTGATATCTCTTTCCTCTTCTGGCCAAGGCTCTTTTTCATTCCCTCTGACAAATCTCTTGCGTCTATAAGTATGACCTTTCCTGTCCTGTCCTGTTCCTTTACGCTTGATAAAATCCACAGATAAGTGTTTATGTTGGTGTTGTAGAAGAGCTGATCAGGCATTGCTATTATGGCTTCAAGCCAGTCATTTTCAATTATCCATCTTCTTATTTCCGATTCTCCTGATCCAGCATCACCAGTGAATAGAGGAGATCCGTTAAATACTATTGCAACTCTTGTTTTTGTTCCAGTTTCTGGTGGATGCATTTTTGAAATCATGTGCTGCAGGAACAGGAACTGACCGTCATCAATTCTTGGAAGCCCTGCCCCGAATCTTCCAGAAAAACCTCTCTCATATTCCTCTTCAATGAATGCCTTATCCTGGTTCCAGTCCTTTCCAAAGGGTGGGTTGGAGAGAATGTAATCAAATGTCATGCTGGGGAAACCATCATGTGAGAAGCTAGATTCTGGTTTTATATTATCGGGATTCTCTCCCTTTATTATCATGTCTGATTTGCACACTGCATATGTTTCGTCATTGATCTCCTGGCCAAACAGTTCAATCTGTGCCTTGCTATTTATTTCTGCAATGACATGATCCTTTGCAACGGTGAGCATTCCACCTGTTCCACAGGCAGGATCGTATACTGTAGTGATTATTCCGGGTTTCTCCAATCTCTCCCGATCCTTGGACATCAGAAGCTCCACCATCAGCCTGATTATTTCTCTTGGTGTAAAGTGCTCTCCAGCCTCTTCGTTGTTGGCTTCATTGAACTTCCTGATGAGCTCTTCAAAGATGTATCCCATATCATGATTTGATATGACGGAAGGGCCAAGATCAATCTCAGAAAATTTTTGCACTACTTTGTAGAGGAGATCCTTCTCTGCCAGATAGTTGATGCGATCCCTGATCTTGAATCTCTCCATTACGTCTGTCAGGTTTGCTGAAAAACCATTGAGATAATCAAAGAAATTCTGCCTTATGTTTGCTGGATCAGAGAGCAGCTTCACGAAATCATATTTTGAAATGTTATAGAAATTGTGCCCGGAGGCTTTCATGAGAACTGCGGAAGGATCCTCAAGTTTCCCGAAATATTTCTGGTATGTTGCAAGCACATCATCCTTTGATAAGGATAAAACACAATCCAGTCTTCTTAGAACGGTGAATGGCAATATTATATCTGGATAATCCTTTCGTTTGTAGACATCTCTCAATAAGTCAGCAACGTTCCATATGAAATTTGTAATAGAATTAAAACTACCATTCATCAGCATTGTATGAAACTAACTTTCTTATTGCTTTTGCTTTAATTTTTAGAGAATAGAATAGTAAGTTTATAATTTTTAGTGATCTCAGCTTATTGCAAAATGAAAAAATCTTGAGCATCAGTTCTTCTCTAATTATTCACCATTGTGATTATATTTTCTGATGAAGTTATAATATGACACGTTTTGAAAGCCCAAGATCTCAAGCCTTCAACCGGATCATAAGGAGGTCTTTTGGAAAAGTGCGATGGTGTTTTACGATTTCTAGATTATAGATTATCCCGAGATAAATTGATTAGAGGCAACCGGAACAAACTACTTTAATACTGGTTTGGTCCCCCTATTATGATAGTGGATTGGCTTCTTAGCTATCATCACTTTTCTATTATACTTTCTTTCCATTCTGATCGGATCCAGTACAGACATATCTCAGAGACATCGGAAAGGAAAGGGATTCTTCTTCATTTTCTTTCTTCCACTGAGGATAATATTCAGGACCCTGAATATACTGAAGGATCAACATGCTTGTAAGATGTTCGTGAACGAGATAGTCTTTGAGCTGTCGAAGATGGAGAGGATCGTTGAAAAGAGCCGTGTAGAGTACTTTGCAGCAGTTCCAGAGAAGGTTGAAATGATTATCATCATGTTAAAGGATATGACACCTGTCAACTAAATCAGAGGAGTTTAGGTTAGGTATAATTTTGAGAAGCTATTCGAGCAATCTCTGCAAGTAGTAGTGACCCTTTTGGAAGGATCATGTCGTTAAAGTTGAATGTAGGTGTGTGAATCATGCTTTCAAATCCTAGTACTTTATTGTTTATTCCTAGGAGGATGTATGTTCCGGGCACTTTATGCAGATAGAGCGAGAAATCTTCACCACCCAAGGTCATGTCTGAAGCTATTGCATGTCCTTTCCCCATTACTCTTTCGACAGCTTGAACCGCTATATCTGTTGCCTTGCTATCCGTAACAAGGGGCGGATACCCTATATCGAATGTAACTCTGGCTTTTGCTCCAGAAGACACGGCAATCGCTTTTGAAACCTTGGTGATTGACACTTTTACTTTTTCAAAGTCAAATCCGGGCAATATTGAAAGCCTGTTTGTGTCAGGCAATGTATAAGCAATTGACCCTGTAAGTTTCGTTTCATTTGGAGTGCCTTGCACTTGGTATAGATTTATCCTGTATGGTGCCCATGGGTATGATCTGCGATTAATGATAGTATCAATGGAAGAAATGATCTGGTTAATTACACTTATCGAATTTGGGCCCCCTAAATCAGGCCTTGCTGAATGCGTTTTACCTCCTTTTACATCTATGTGAAACCTGTTTAACCCTGCGAAAAATGGCCCACTCCTGTATCCTACTTGACCTTCTTTGAGTTCAGGCCACATATGAATGCCAGTAATGAATGATACTCGATCTAGACATCGTGACTCGATCATCTCTCTTGCACCACCTTTAGTTGCCTCCTCTTCAGCGGGTTGAAAAATAAACCTTACACCGGTTTGAAGGGCGCCCATATACTTGCTTAGCGCAAGCATTGCGCCATACAACATGGACATGTGCCCATCATGTCCACATGCGTGCATTTTCCCTTTTACTTTTGATCGAAAATCTATTTTATTTTTCTCTTGTACTGGAAGTGCATCCATGTCTGCTCTTAGTGCCACTAACCGTTCATTTTTCTCTGAAACTAGATCCACAAAAAAACCAGCCGAGTTGGGTACCTCAGTTATTTTGAGTTCTAGCTTTTCAATTGCACTTAGTAGGATCTCCTTCGTATGCTGTTCTTGATGGGATAGCTCTGGATAGCTGTGTAATTCATGCCTCAACTTTATTATTGATTCCACTTCGGCCTTTGTCAGATCAGGAGGTCTCATAATGTAGTTTATAAGATGCGATTTTAAAAATATTTTCACAATAATAGTGCCATTCCATGTTTATTTTTTATTGTTGCTTGACATAGATATTGCTTTTATTCAAAAGATCTGTGGATACTCCAAAATAGAACAAGGAATAGTGCTTCTTCCGTTTTTCATGACTTAGAGTCAGAATTTGGTCATGATAAGAATAACATCCACCATTGATGAAAGTGTCAAATTTAACTACTAATAGAGATGGCAGGCAACCTGTCTATCTTCACCCGCAGACTTGAGTTCAGGTTCAGTTGTCTTGCACTTATCCATTGCGTAAGCACACCTATAATAAAACTTACAGCCGCCAAGAGGAATTTCATCAATATCTGCAGTTTGTATAATATGTTGACTCACTTTAGTCAGATCCTTTCCGTAATCTGGAACCGCAGCTAGAAGTCCCTTTGTGTATGGATGAAGTGGATCAGAGATAATTTTTTTGATTTCAGATACTTCAACTATTGAACCTCGATACATTACAAAAGCTTTTTCAGCAACATATGGGAGGCTGGAAATATCATGGGTTATATAGACAAACGTAAGATTGGACTTAACTCTAAGCTCGTTTAACAATAGAAGAATCTGCGAACGCACAGAGACGTCTAGCGAGGAGACTGGTTCATCCGCAATTATCAGTTCGGGTTTTAATGTCAACACTCGAGCGATTGCCACTCTTTGCCTCTGTCCTCCACTGAGATCACTGGGATATTTATCAAGGAGGTTTTTATTAAGACTAACCATTTCTAGATAGTTGATTAAAGATTCTTGAGCAGGTGCCTCTCCATTTATTCTTATGAAATCAGATAATAGATTACGAACAGTCATCTTTGGATCCAGAGATGAAAATGGATCTTGGAAAATCATCTGCACCTCCCTCCTGAAAATCTTGAGTCGTCTTCTCGTCTTCGAAGTAACGTCTTCTTGCTTGTATAGGATTTTCCCAGAATCAGGAGTGATTAGTCTCGCCATTATCTTGCCAAGAGTCGTTTTACCACTACCGCTTTCTCCTATGATACCTATATTCTTTCCCTTCTCAATAAAAAGAGATACTCTATCAACGGCAGTAATGCTGTGTACAGGCCCTTTCTTAAACTTTTTGCTTACCCCTTCAATTTCCATAATATGAGGCAGAGTCTCTCACCTCCTTTGCAAAATGACAAGCAGATTTTCTGCCATCTCCAAGATCGATTAAATCAGGTTCTATGGTTTTGCATATTTCCTGGACTAATTCGCATCTCGGCCAGAATCTACAACCTTTTGGAAGATTCTTGGGATCTGGGACATAGCCCTTCATAGGAACCAACCCTTTCTCTATATTTAAGAGACTTGGTGTAGCAGCAAGCAGACCTTTTGTGTAAGGATGAGCTGGATTCTCTATCACATTCTTAACATTCCCATATTCCATAGTCTTTGCGGCATACATAATCAGTATGCTGTCACAAAAAGAGGATGCTAGAAGCAAGTCATGTGTAATAAATATCATTGAGTATCCTCTAGATTTCAGGTCTCTTATCAGCGAAACAAGCTGACTTTGAGCAACAACGTCGAGAGAAGTTGTAGGCTCATCAAAAACAAGGATCTTTGGATCCTGGAAAAGGGAGATCGTTATGAATGCTCTCTGTCTGAGTCCCCCACTTAGCTCGTGTGGGAAAGCTCGTAATCGAGACTCGGGCTGAGTAACACCAAGCGCCTGCATTATCTCAATAGCTCTTGGATACGCGTCTTCTGGTGTGATAGTTTTTTCTGCTACGCTTCTCTCAATAATCTGCCGACCAATTCGCATTAATGGATCGAGAGCTGAAAGAGTGTCCTGAAAGACTGTGCCAATCTCTTTCCCTCTGATCTTCTCAAGTTCTCTGCCTTTGAGTTCAAGTAAGTTCGTACCCTTGTAAAGAACCTCACCACTAACTTCCGTACCTTGCGGTAACAATTTCGTAAGAGCCATCCCAAGAGTGGTCTTCCCTGAGCCCGATTCACCAATCAGGCCAAGTATTTCTCCCTCTTCAAGTTTAAATGAAATTTTTTCGACAGCTTCGGTTCCGTCTGGGTAAATTACAGTTAAATTTTTAACTTCTAACAGTGACATTGTTCACTCCTTTAGGGTTCTCCTTAACCCCTCGCTTATCAAGTAGAACCCTAGACTAGTAAGGGTTAGAGCTACTCCCGGAAAAAACATCATCCACCAGCTTCCATTCGCAATATACTGTTGAGCGTTGTAAAGATCAAAACCCCAACTGATACCTCCGCCTGAAAATCCGAGATAAGCCAGAGCAGCCTGTATGAGGATTGCACTTGATATTGATAGACCAGAGTAAACTACAAATGTCCTGGTCTCGTTTGGAATAAGGTGTCTAAATATTATATGAATGTTTGAGGCGCCGGCAAGAACCTCTGCAGATACAAAATCTCGCTCTCTCAAAGAAAGCGTTTCCGATCTAGTAACTCTGGCCAAAGATGGCCACGAAAGTAGGCTAATTGCAAAAACAATTGTAGCCGTCGAATAACCAACAATAGAAACAAGTACTAGCGTGAAAACAATCGAAGGTATTGCCAGAACCACGTCTACAATTCTTTGTATCCCAAGATCCACAAGTTTTCCATAATAACCTGAAAATATGCCTATTATCCCTCCAATCCCTATTGTAAGAGCACCTGCCGATATTCCAACTATAAGTGAAACTTTTCCTCCCTCAAATGTTCGAGCAAGGACGTCTCGTCCTAAATAGTCTGTGCCGAATGGATGGTTAAATGATGGTGCAGCAAATCTGTTTGAAAGATGCAGTACGGTTCCACTATAAGGAATAAAGTAAGTACCGAAAAACGAGGTGATAGTAAATATCAGGACGATAGTGAAACCAGTTATGAATTCCCATGATCTGAGGAACGATTTAGGAGAGAGCAATTTCAGGATCCTTCTAACCATGACATTTTCGTGTTCTACTTCCATTTCTCACCTACTTATGTTTATTCTTGGATCGATGGCTAGGTACAACAAGTCAACGACAAGATTGGCTGCAGATACCAATAAACCAAAGAAAAAGATGCTGCCTAGCATTAGAGGATAATCTTTATTTAGTATGGCTGTATAAGTAAGTAAACCTATTCCTGGCCAAGTAAATACTATCTCTACTACCGTTGCTCCACCGAAGAGGATGGTGCTTTGCAAGCCAATGAGTGTAATAACTGGCAGCAGACTATTTTTCAAAGCATGTTTAATAAAAATCAGTCGACTTTTGAGTCCTTTAGCATAAAGAGCCTTGATGAAATCTTTTTGCATTATTGCCAATAGGTTTGACCTAGTGAAGAAGAAAATAGGAGGAAACAGCAGAAGTGATAATGAAATAACTGGCAGGACAATGTGCCATAGGTATTTCAGAATATTAAATCCATTATAGGAAAAATAGATCCCGGTTGAAGGAAAGAGTTTGAGATATACTGAGAATATGAGTATCATCATTATTCCTTGCCAGAAAACTGGAGTGGTGTAAGATGTTATTGATGCTACATTTAGAGCCTTGTCAGTAATACCTTTGTGCATTGCAGCTACTATTCCAAGGAGTATCCCAACTGTTGAAGCTAGAACTAAAGAAAAACCAGCTAGGACAAGAGTGTTTGGGAGACTCTCGAAGAATACCTGTGTCACTGGGATACCATAGAAATATGATATTCCAAGATGTCCTGTCATTACTTGATAAATATAGACAAAATACTGCTCTGAGATAGGTTTATTAAGACCGTATTCGGCTTCAAGATTAGCCACCTCCTGAGGAGTGAATGCTGGGTTGCTGAGCAGGATCGCGAAGGGACCACCTGGAGCAAGATGAATTAAGAAAAAATTAATACTAACAACTACCAAAAGAATAATTGGGAAAAGGATTATCCTCTTGACAATGTAGAAGAGAGTTTCTCTCTTCATGGTTTTTTGTTTCGCTCCTTGCCTCTTCTGTAGATCACCAATCCAGCTATTGCAGCTATGATAACGACTATAGCAACGATAGCAACTAACTCAAGGATGGAGGACCCTGCTCCAGAGGCTGGCGGGGGTGAAGACGAGGTGTAACTCATCTGGTATAGATCTAATGGGTGCGAGAACATTCCGTTAAACCCATCGCTGAAGTTTACGTTAGTACTCCATGCATCTATCTGGGTCTCTGTAGCAAGGAAAAGATAAGGTACATACTTGTTGGCAATAGAGTCTATATTTTGGAATACTTGCGCCCGCTGTTGCCCAGTTGCAGAGTTGCTAACGTTATAAATCAAGTTACGTATTTCACTGTTAGTAAAATTACCTGCATTGCCTTCTCCTGGTCCAAACAAGAAGTTCACTGGGTAGAACGGATCTGGCGGTTCTGTAAGATCGTAGAAATCGAGATTCCATGATTTAGGCTGGGGGGCTGAAAAACTGTCGTACGCCCAGTTGGAGGATTGCTCAAGTTTCACAATTACATTAACTCCAATTTGAGCCCATTCTGTGGCTAAAATCTGGACGGCTGCCACGAAGTACGGGATGGTTGCCAGTGTGATCAGGGTAAGATTCATCCTATAAGTTCCACTTGCACCATTCCATGGGTATCCAGACTCGTTGAGCAATTGACTCGCTTTCTGTGGATTGTACGGGAACTGCACAGCAGGTAGAGAAGAATTCCATGATTGATACCCGAGATAGTACATCTGATACATTTCTGCTTGGCCCCAAGGGTTGAAATACCCATCAGAGACTGCCTGAACTAAAGATGTTATGTTAGTAGCATATCCTAATGCTTCCCGAACTGAGAGGTTAGAAACTGGATTAGCCGATCCATCAGCTAGTTTAGAATTCATATTGTACTGCACAAACATGTTTCTAAGTACAGGTGCATTAAAAACTCTTAATCCTCCTGTCGAATTTAAGCTGTTTGCGTCACTGAAAGGGATTTCAGGCAACATCTGAATAGAACCAGTCTTTAGTGCAGTTTCAGCTGCAGATGCAGTCGTGAAGAACTCAATAGTAAGTTTGCTTACACTTGGAATTCCTTTGAAGAAATACGGGTTTGCAGTAAGAGTAATATATGATCCTGTTTTGTAATCAGACTGCGCCGCAAGATACCATGGACCAGAAGTCACGACATGTGTATTCACGTATGTGTTTACAGATAGATTTTGTCCACTGTCAATATGTTCAGGCATTATGTCAAAGAACTGGCCAAAGAATGCCATAAGCGGTGGATCAGGTGACGCAAGGTTCATAGTAATCGTTGTATTGTTAGGGATGCTAATTCTGCTGGTGTTAAGCTTGTATCCTGATAATGTTCCAGAACTCGGAACAGCGAGAGGTAAAAGTGATGTCACTCTTGTCGAGTAAGTAATATATGATGAGAGAGTAAACTCAACATCTTGTGCCGTAAGGGGTGTTCCATCACTCCACTTAAGGTTAGGGTTAAGATGGAAAGTGTAATTAAGTCCGTTACTGCTTATTGAATAGGAGCTAGCAAGATAAGGTATTATACTACCATTATTTGCATAAGTTACCAATGTTCCATATAGAACAGACTGTACCCATCCGCTTGCCAAATCAATCTGCGTAATCGGGTTGAAGGGATCTGCTGGGTTACCAATCAATCCGATGGTCAACTGTGACGACGGTGTTGCAGCTCGGGATATACTTGCACTAGGGGAAAATGAGATGCCAACAAAAAGTATAACAGCCGCTACGACTATGATATTTTTCAAGCGCATGTTAGTTTATCTAATCGATCATAATTAAGTTTTTCTCTGGAAGCTGCTCTGAATAATAAATATCACCAAGAATACTCTATTGAGATATTTACTTCCTGAGATACCCCGTTCCATTTAAATTTAGACTAGGATGATTGATTTGTTCTTTTTTCTTTGATTATCATCTCTCTTTAACTTTACTGGTGTCTTCGTATGTTATACTATTCACGACTTTGTGGTGATCTGACTGTATTATCGTGAAATCAATAGGTCTCTCAATTAACAAATAATTCAACCCAGAGGGTGCGAATCCTGTGATTACCGTTCTCCTTCCAATTATTCAGGTTGTTCGACTGAAAAAGTAAATCCAATCTAATTCTTCGGAAAACTATATCGGCAATATAATGAATGCTACTATGTAATAGAGGTTAAATAACATGACTTTTAGTGGGCCTGCCCGGATTTGGACCGGGGTCGCCAACTCCCGAAGCTGGTAGGATACCAAACTACCCCACAGACCCAATTTACAGGCTATTTTTAGACTGGATATAATGTTTTCAATCTTCATTACCCTTGATCCACTCGTTCTTTCAGATCATAGCAGGATGACAAACTCCTCCTTTTTTTGAAACAGATCAATAATTAATATTTCTACGTCATGTGTACAGAATGATCAATTTAGTGACTGTATCCAAAAAAGTGAAAATTGAAGGTCAACCTATTCGAGCGGATCTGGCATGGGACCTTTTCCTTCCTGGATCCGAAGGCGATTTACCTGAAGAGAAGGTTCAGGACATTGATATGCTCAAGAATTGGCTCTGGCGCCAACTGGGAAGAAAACTAGGTTATTTGAAGAAGGACAAAACTGTCCCTATTACTGTTTTGTTGCCTAAATTATCCAAGGCAGGACTTGATTTTGTTATCCGAACATGTTCTTTCTGGTCAGATGAGATCTACCTGTTGCCTGAATCTAAAGGAACAGCGAGCAAGAATCTCTGGACTGCGCCTGTTGTCAATGTTTTTGACGTCCCTGGAAAAAGTGATTCGTTATCGAAGCTCACATCATTGCACCATAGAACATTGCATTCGCTGCTTTCACCAATACTTGGCTCTTCAAAGTCAAATATCAGGACATATCTCATACCACCTGGGATGACATTTGCAAGGTATCACAGTCACACATCAAGGGAGGAATTCTACCTGGTATTAGAGGGAAAAGGCAGCGTGAGAATAGGAGCACATAAGCTGGAAGTCAATAAGGGAGACCTTGTTTCAAAACCCATAGGTCCGGATCTTGCTACACAATTCCTTGCAGACCTAGGCAAGGATCTGAGAATACTGGATGTCGAGGTTTGGCCGGATCTGGACAAGAGATCGAAGGATCTCGTTCATTATCCGGACCATGGAGAGCTTGACCTTTTTGGCGAAGGCTGGAACATAATGATCCCTGTTGAAGCCATCCATGGCGTTGAAGACAGTATGAAGAACTACGAGGTCGGTTATTTCAGGCACATTGACGGATCTTGGGAGCCTCGGGAAGTGCCGGGCTTTCCTAAGAGGAAAAAGGAAAAAATTACCAAGAAAAAAGAGAAATAAGCGATCCTTGCGTTTTATCATCCTTTTTTTACGAGTCGACCTTTGCTTTTTAACAAGAGAATTGTGTGTTGCGCAGAACGCTTTAGATGTTTTTCATAAAGCATATGAACCTATCACCACTTACTATCTTATATGACCTTAAATCTTGAAGATTATCTTCTGGTAATGTGGGAGTTCAGGGAGTCATTCACAAAGGTTAGTGAAGTTGACATATCGAAGAGGCTCAAGATCAGCGCACCCACTGTTACTGAGTACATCAGCAAGATGGAGCAGATGGGCCTGGTGAAGAGAGCTTCCAGGGAAGTAACGTTTACAACATCAGGTG
>JAKBQK010000200.1 GCA_021835265.1 Thermoplasmata archaeon | reverse complement strand
CATATTTGTCAAAGCAGGATATTAAGAAGATAAAGAAAAACGATTATGAAGCCTTGGATCACCTTATACAGACAGATTATGGCAATATCGATCCGAACAACCTTAAAGATATTCTTCAATGGGCAGTGAAAACCTGTGACGATCTTCATAAGATACTGGAGATATCATCTCAGGATTATGATGATCCAGAAATAAAGGGGATGCTCATGAGTCTCTCCATGAATGAATTAAAGAAAAAAACAAACCTTGTAAGAATTTATGATGATTTAATCAATCAGAATTACTGGTGAAGATATTATTTCAAAATTTAGGCTGCGTTCAAATAAAAACAGACTCTGAAGATTGATGTTATGGGTATATCTGAATCGTTTGCCTTGTTGCCTCGGATTCTCTATGGTGTGTTAGAATAAATATTTGCGTAGGTTCTGCGCAGGTTTCGCATACAATAAGAACTATATCTCATCTGAATATCGGGGCTCAATGAATATAGGAGAAAATATGAAAAAGTGGTTTCCTGTGATCATTGCAGTGATCATTGTTGGTTCCGGATTAGGCATACCTTATGGGCTGGGATTTGTTTCATTCACACACACCACAGCATCTTCCTCAGCCAATCTTACAATACCTTCAGGTCAGTTTTATCAGATTTCCAACGAAGATTACGCCCCTCCGGGACAGGTTGATATATATCTTTCCTCATGGTATGGATGTCCCATAGGCGCAGCAGATTCCTGGTTTATTTATGATTACTTTTCAGGCTTTATAAACATGACTCCATATGTTCTTGCACACAATGTGAGAATTCAGAATGGAGCAATTCCCGGTCTTCTTTTCAAGAGCAACATATCATTTGGTGATAAACCCCTCCATACGACAATTGATTTTTATTCATATTACCTTTATAACTTATACCTGAACAGAACAGCGGCAGGTTTTAATGATCTGACAGGGGGAATTCCAATACCTCAGAATCAACTCGTATCAACAGGAATTTCAGAGCTAAAGACTTCCTCTTTTCCTACACCAGTTGTTAACACTATTATCAACATAACCACTGTTGATCATATTGAAGGAATGAACAGTCCTTCAGCTTATCTTCATCCACCAAATGACAAAATAAACACTGTTATGGTTATAACCGGAATTTCAGGAACGTGGATTCTCAATCTATACATGATTGAACCGAAATCACTTAATGGCTATTCTTATCAATACATGGAAGAAAATTATGGAAACTTTTCATCGATCGCAAACGCAACTGGAAATTTTACAAAAGCTCTGGAATATTCTTCTGGCACAGTTCCATGTCCATAATTCCGGTGGAATAATCTGGAACAATGGAGAGGCTTCCCGAACTTCCTTTAAATCTCCGTTGTCTGCGGTTTTCATACAGATAGTCATAGGAAAAAATTATTAGTGTAATCCGCGAATCAAGTTTAATGGAGTTATACAGGTATAGTCTAAAAAAAGAAGACCGCGTACAAACATCTAATTTTGATACTTTAATCAAATTTAAAAAAAACTCAACAGATCTCGACGGATCACCGAAGAATTTTCTATTCACCACTCCCTATTGTTTATACGATACTAACGAAATTAATAACAGACTCTGTATTACATATTTCTCTCAATGGAGATCAAAAGTTTCACTTCGTCAAGGTTTAATATTTTATAACAACAAGGACAAGAATATAAATTTAAGTGAGGAATCAGAAATATTTAGAACTTGGCCAGCGTTTGGGAGATCAGGTGGAATTCCTGAAATTTTAGTTCAGACAAAGGATAAAATTGATCTCAATAACTTGGAAGAAATTATGAATGGTGGGGCAGTTGAGCAATGGCATCAGGACGGTGTGGAAAATTATGATCTATCATTAAATATCGCAAAGATAATTGGTTTTGCGGTTTTAGCAAATGAGGGTTTTGTTTCACCTACCGGGAACAATGATGAAAATTCAGTTTCAGGAATTATCAAGGGAAACAGCACAATGATAAATCTTCCCCATAACAATAAATATGTTACCTTTTCTGCAGGATATGAATTTAGAACTTTTGAACTATATATAAAAATATGGGCAGCGTACTGCGTTGATGTTAAAGATCAATCGACGAGATATGTTCGGTATGAATCCATCGACCCCATTAAAATTCTTCCCTGCAAATATCCAGATTGCCTTGATTGCAGAGAGCTTTTTTTACTTTTCAAACACCAAGAACAACTAAAAAAGGATAATGAATCAGAAAATAAATTGAAAAGAAAGTATTCTGAAATATTAGATGATTCTCAAAGTTGTGCCTATCTCCAAATTTATGATGGGGTAAGTAAATTGATAGAAAGAATAAATAAAATTTCAGATAGCTTTCTCTTTACGCATTCTGAACATGTTGCTCTATTGTGATTTTATAACTGCAGATTTTAAATTTCACTAAATTCACCGAGCACTCTATGCAATAATTCTTAAAACTTATCTATCAAAACGCTCACATTCGAACAGCTTTGCACCTCGTCTTTTTCAAA
>JAKBQK010000092.1 GCA_021835265.1 Thermoplasmata archaeon | reverse complement strand
CAGTCCGTAACAGAATAAAAAGGGGATCTGTGGAGATCAGATCCTGGTGCTCTCATGCCTGTAGCAGTGGGCATCCATGGTTATCTCTGCAATGTCAGTGGAATACATTCCTATCCTGGATATTTCCTCTGTAATGGCGGAAGTTGAGGTACTCTTCTTTTTGATCATGCTTTTTTACTTAAAAATCACCAATCTTGAACAGTTTCACAATAAAATTCTAAGTCGCAGTCTTCAGAAACATTTCGAGGCATATCTAATGTATAATTTTAGATAGAATGAACACAAAAATTTATAGGGCTTTATAATGTAGTTATATAGAATGAAAATTACCAGTATTAATATTGAGAATTTCAAAGCAATAGATTCACTTCATTTCAATCCTCATATGCTCAATATATTTGTTGGTAGGAACAATACTGGAAAGACTTCAATTTTGCAGGCAATAAAGTTAGCTTTTGATAGAGAAGATTACTCAGATTTTTTTTACTCGCAACCCTCCGCAGCTATAAAATATGGTGAGAATAGAGTTAAATTAGAGTTGAAACTGGCAGAAGATAAGCGAAAAAAAATTGAACTTGGAATTGAAAGGGTTACAATGACAGTACTAATTTCTCAACTAGAGAAAGCTGTAAATGAAATATTTAAACGCAGTTTGGAAAGAATAAAGGATACGAACAGTAAGACTCCTGAAAGCGATGAAAGAAAGCGCAGAGCAGTTGAGATTGAAAAAGAATTAAAGGATTGGTTAAACTCTGAAATCATACTAGAATTGGTTGATAGGGATCAGCTAAAAAAATCAATAAGAGAATCTGTAAATCTTATAGTAAACGGAGAAAAAAATTTTTTAGCAGGTTCAACCATTGATTCTATGGCTCGGAAGTTAGCTTTTCAAATTGCAGAAAAATTGGGGATCACTGAATTTCTTGGCGGAGAGGTATCTATAACCACACATTTCAGGCGTTTTACCGTATTCGATGATCAGCACGAAGATTCCTTTTTCTCATTATATGAAAAAGAGATGGCCAGAAAGGAAAAGGAGAACCTTTCTTCACCTATATTCATTATTGATCCAATTAAGTCTATTGATAAAGTAATATCTGAAGGAAAAAGAATTGAAGGAACTGCTCACGAAATTGATAAAATCATAAAAGAGGATAAAATTATTTCTGGCTTAAAGCGTTTCAACTTTAACAATCTGGTATTTGAAGGAGTAGAGGACGACGTTTCTATGGACAGCATGGGTGACGGGTTCAAAGCCTTAATTGGTATCCTGGCTTCGCTCTACCAGCAACCAAAAAATACTATTGTTCTGATTGAGGAACCTGAGGTGCATATGCATCCCGGTTATTTGCAGGAATTGGCAAAGTATCTTATACTTTTGTCCAGAACCCGTAATATTCAACTCTTCATATCAACACACAGCATGGAACTTATAAATTGTTTTCTTGATATTGATTTAATGCCCCCTCTTAATTCAGATTTCGTCAAATCGGAATTCTTTATGTTGCGTCTGAATCAACTGGAAAATGTTGTGGTTTCAGAGGAAATAGATTATAATGAGGCAGATATGGCTATTAAAGAACTTGAATGGGATTTACGGGGAATTTGATTGAAATTCCTTTACCTTGCCGAAGGGCAGCATGACTTAAATTTCCTAAATATTACATTAGGTCAAAATTATTCATTCGAATTATCCAAAATAAAACTTTATTGCAATGAAGGTGTCAAAACTGAAAAAGCAATGAACGAGTCTTTGCTTATAAGGAGGCTCATGGGTGAATGCTCCCCGTATGATACGTTAATTAAAGCTGAGGAAGGTAAGCGAAACTTGTTTAGTCTTCTTGGGAAAATCTGCATCCCTACAGCACAGAACAACCAAAATTTGAATCTAACCACAGTATTTGATCACGATGGAAAAGAACCAAATAGGGATTTTGACGCAATCTTTAACACAGTAAGAAGGACCCATCCTCAATTAACTTTTAAGCTAATTTTCGACAGAAAGATTTCTGACTGCCAACATGTAGATGTTGGGCATACTGCGTCTTACTCCATATTAAAAATAAATGGAGAAAAAAAGGTGGAATTAAACAAGATTCACTTCTTTTGTTTTTTTGAATCATTAGAGCAAATTATAAGGAGGAAATATGGGAGGAACGTTTCAATTGATGAAGGAATATACAAACTTTGTGAATGTCTAAAAGGGATTGAGTTTCTGCCAGGATTAAATCCCTCCAGATAGTTAAGTTGAACATTGACTGATTTTTGGATTGAGCATCGGATATGATAATGCCATCTTAACATTCAAAGGCATTATAAATTTCAAATCAAAATAATGGAGGCATTAACTCAAACAGAAATGCCTTGTCTTATCATTCTTCTCCTTTATCAGATCCTGGTGCTCTCATGCCTGTAGCAGTGAGCGTCCATGGTTATCTCTGCAATATCAGTGGAATACATCCCTATCCTGGATATCTCCTCTGTAATGGCGGAGGTTGAGATATTCTTCCCCCTGATCT
>JAKBQK010000536.1 GCA_021835265.1 Thermoplasmata archaeon | reverse complement strand
TTTAGAGCTGCATTTGCCTGCGAAACGCTCATGGAAATTTATAAGGTTAAAGAGGGCGGATTCACCGACATATCAGTAAATGGGAAAAAATTGAATGTTCTTCTAAAAAAGTGCGCCCTGGCCTGGAAAGACAGAGATCTTGACAGGGACGGCGATTATATACCAGACTATGGTGATATTGACAATAACCTTGAGTGCGTGAGCACGTATAAGCATGGCGTCCCTGCGTTGACATCCTCCAATGTATATATGCTTAGAAACAGTTCTGCAATTGAGAGATCTATTGGAAACATGAAGGTTTCGAATTTTCTGCATGAATACTCGCAGAATATTCTTATGGCTTTACTTGGAGATCTGAATGTCAAGGATACTGGCTTCTGGAGATGCAAGCAGCCTGGTGGTTCCTTCATTGAGGTTAGGCATGTCTATGATTTCATGACGATAGGGAAGCTCCTGCCTGATTTACTCCCGGGAGATAAGAAAAAGAAGATGCTAGACTTTTTTGACAGGGAGATATTGACGGAAACCTGGATGCATGCACTGTCTCCTGAAGATCATGACACCCTTTACAGTACGAGGACAGACCATCAGTCTGAAGGGGCCTATGTGGCATGGCCATCTGAATCGGTTCTGGCCCTCCTTAAACTTGGGAACCTGGAAAGCGCAAAGAAACTGGTCTATTCCATAGCGGATGCGTCCCTGCAGGGTCCATATGGGCAGGCATACTATGCCGATGGAAAAGAAACCACGGGTGGCGCGAGGAAAGCATCCTTTGAAGCAACATGGAACGACAGTAATGCTCTTGCTGGGGGAAACTACTTCAAGATGATTGTTGAAGGTCTTTTTGGAGTTGGTTTGAGCGATAAATTTGAAATTCAGGCGAAACCAATCATATCGAATTTTGACAGTGAGGCGATACTTGAGAATTACAGGTTCAAAGGTTCAATTTATAATATCGGTTCCAGTGGCATCATCAGAAAAATGAAGGCTTGATGAAAATAGTTCTTTTCAGGAGTCCGGGTGGCATTGACATTTGGCATAATTTCTGTCCGGAATTGTGGGTATGAAATCTTTCCTGTAAGAATTAGTATGATATGTGTAGTCGCCTAATTCTTTATACATTTCAGAATACCTGTCAATCTTATTTTCATCAATTTCAATTCCAAGGCCATTTCCAGAAGGAACTTTCAGGTCACCATTTACAAACCTGAACTTATTTTTAACAATATCATCCGCAAGGTGCACATAATGGGTATCTATCGGGTAGGATATATTTGGGGTAGCCGAAGAAGTGTGAAGCATTGCTGCCAATCCTATCCCAAGTTCTCCAGGGGAATGCATCCCAAGTTCCATTCCAATACTGGAAAGCGTGGCAGATAGATCAAGATAGCCCATATTTCCGTACCACCAGTGCGGATCACCGAGGACAATGTCAACCGCGTGATTCATGAACGCAGGAACTATCTCCTCGGATCTTACCACAACAGTATTCGTGGCAAGGGCGAAACCTGACCGGTCATGGAATGATTTCATTCCCTCCATAGACCAGACGGGATCTTCAAAATATTCTATGTTAACTGAGTTTTCGGCGCACTTTTTGGCAACGTACAAAGAGCTTGCAAGATTCCAGGCTCCATTTGGATCGATTCTAATCTTCACATTGGGCAGAGCTTCCGATATCAACTTAACAAAATCTGCATCATGCTTTGGACTAAATACGCCACCTTTAAGCTTTAGGACCTTGAAACCTCCACTTTTTACTAGATCAGAAGCCTCCCTGATCTCAGTCTCAATATCCTTGTCGCGTGAATTAGTAAAAAAATAGGCAGCTGTATCAATCGAGTCGCGATAGCTGCCTCCTAAAAGGTTGTTGAATGATATCCCATAGTTCTTGCCTTTCAGGTCAAGTAACGCAGTTTCAATTGGAAACCATGCCTGTGGAAGCAGCTGGTTATAGTAAGTTGAAGTTATTGGAGAACTAACCTTCCACTTTAACCTTCTAATATTATCGGCATCCTCACCTATTAGCAGAGGTGCCAGACTGTCCATAAGTGGTTTAAGAGAAAAACCTCCTCCACCGCCTTCACCATAACCTACGTTTCCACTCTCGCTTTCAATTTTTAAAATTGTGATCACAAACCTTCCGGGGTGAGATCCATTGCTGTGGCTAAGGTCCGTCTTAAGCGGAACGGAAACAGTAGTGGTCTCAACCTTCTTAATCAAATTCATAACTAGGCCTCCGGCGTACTAATAGGTATCCGGGATAGCATGCCCCCATCAACAAGAAACGAGCTGCCTGTTATGAATGAAGCTTCATCTGATGCAAGGAAAACAACGACATTAGCTACTTCGTCGGGGAATCCTGTTCTGCCTAATACATGTGCAGTTCCCCACTCTTTGTATTTTTCCTCTATCTTATTAATATCATTACCAACCTCGAGTGATGCTGCCCAGTCTGCAAGCGGCGTCTTTATTGTTGCTGGGCATACCGCTACCGAACGAATTTGAGGGGCATAATCAACTGCGATTGATTTTGTCAAGCCTATCATTGCATGTTTGCTGGTTACATAAGCAGCTGCATTCCTGGAAGATGCAAAACTTTGGACTGAGGCAATATTTATTATGACACCTTTGCCATTTTTAACCATATCAGGTATAACCTCCCGGGAAGTTAGGAAAGCCCCTTTAACATTTATATCCATTATGCTATCCCACATTTTAACAGTGGTACTAGCAACGGGCGCATAATTTTCAATTCCCGCGTTGTTGATAAGGATATCAACACTTCCCATGGTTGCCTTAATTTTTTTTGCAGTTTCTTTGACGGATTTCTCTGATGAGACATCGCATTCGAAATAAGTGATTTCATCATTCAACGTTTCAGGTTTATGTCTCGATATGGAACAGACCTTTGATTTCTCAATCAGGAAACGTTCAGCGATTGCAAGGCCAATTCCCTTGGAACCTCCTGTAACCAGAACAACCTTATCCCTCAGATTTCTATACATTATCTATGCATATATTGATAATTGATAAATTAGTTTCTCACCTGTGAGAATAAAAGACCAGTTACCATCGAGTTACGTTATCATATGTAAGATAAATGCTTTATAATGCCTATACTATTGCTTTAACTATTAAGGTTAATATGTCAGTACAGATCGATCCATTGAGAAATGATGACTATAAAGTGTATTTGGAGAACGAAAAAACGAAGATAACGCTCCATCCAAACAGAGGCGGACTTATCAGCAGCATTTTGCTAAAAGAGAAAAATTATGAATATCTATTGAATGGTTCTCCAGTCCTGTACTCCCCGGATATAACGGCCTTTCCTTCTGGGGATCCCATACATACTGCTTTCCGGGGTGGTTATTTTGAAGTTATACCAAATGCAGGTTATTCCAACCAATACAACAACGTGTTATGGGCCTTGCATTCAGAGACTCCGTATATACCATGGGAAATACAGTTTGATGAAGAGGTCAATGAAAACTCCATTCTGTGCATCGCGAGATTAAAACGTTATCCAATGATTCTCTACAGACGGATAACTTTAGAGGACTATAGGATCTTAGTTAAAGAAAAATTGCAGAACCTCAGTAATTTATCATTGAGATTATCATGGCTTCATCATCCAACATTCGGGGGTGATTTACTCGACGAATCCACTGAGCTAAGCCTTCCAGAAGGAAAAATAATTTCTGACAATTATCTCGGCCTGCAAGAAACTGAAACAGTTCCTGGTGGTTCAGGTAACTGGCCATTTCTCAAATCAAGAAATGGCAAGAACGTTGATCTTTCAAGGTATCCGGCACGTGGTTCCACAAACACCAATGACCTGATCTATTTTCCTGACATACCTGAGCCCAGATTCAGGCTTTATAATCACAGCAAGAAATTTGGAATAGAATGTGAATGGGATAAGTCTGTTTTCCGGACAATATGGATATGGAGATGTATGGGTGGCGGGTCCTATGATCCATGGTATGGCAGACAGTATGCTACGTCGGTTGAGATAACAAGCAGCTGGCCTGTAACTGGTATATCAAAACATGTGGAAAACAACACCGCACTTAAGATAAAGGGAAATGAGTCGATAGAGACTTTTTTGAACTATAAATTGTTATTCCATTAGGTAATTATTGAGGATCTTTTTTATTCCCTTCCTCAAATGATAGTTTAACGTTGACTTACTCTTGTTAAAATTGTCTTTAAGCCCACTCATATCAAGTTTTCTCGGCGAATCGAAAAAACCATTTCTAAGTGAATAAGAAAGAATATTCAGTTCATCAGGAGTCAGATTCGGGAAAAGTAATTCATTCGTTTCCTTAAGGGATAGAACTTCCTCCGACATATGTTTAATAAGTGCGACATTGGATAAACTTTCATAGAAATTCTCCAGATTTCTCTCCCCTACAAAGAAAATAGTGTATTTCTCAATACCATTTGCTATGAAGAGACGTTTAATCAAACCGCCATAATCGTATACAAGTCTCCTGATAGAATTCTTATAGCTGCCTTTGAGATAAAGTCTGTCAGAACTGATTATTTCCCAATTAAATCCGGAACCACCTGCGGGTTTGTATGACCGCATTTTGCTGACAAAATTGTTTATCCTGTACTCTTCACCAATCATACTCAGAACTTCTATGTTGAAATTTGAAAGTTTATTGGAAACATAGAAGTCACTCCTGATAAAGAAATCCTGAATCCCTTCCGATACAACAGTCCAGTCCTTTTTATGATAAATCGATAGATCAACTTTTAGGGAGCCTTTCATTCATGTATAGATATAACCTCCTTATTTACGTTTTTGCTGATAGAAGAAATATTGATTAAAAAAGAATCAGAAAACTTAAATTATGCTATATCCTCGAATAAGGATCAGGCGTTGCAGAAATAAGCTTTTTTGTATATTCATTCTGTGGGTTGTCCAACACGCTGTTGACAGGTCCGCTTTCAACTATCTTTCCCTGGTTCATCACGTAAATCTTGCTTGAGACATATCTGACTGTTGATATGTCATGAGTTATATATATCATTGTCACCCCTTCCTTTGTTATTAACTGCTTAATAAGAATAAGAAGCTCAGCTCTTAATGAAGCATCCAGCATTGAAACAGGCTCGTCAGCAATTATTATTTCAGGATCCATTGCAAGAATCCTTGCAAGAAATGCCCTCTGGCGCTGACCGCCTGATAACTCATATGGGAATTTGTCAATAAAATTTTCAGGCGGTACCAGTTCAACCTTTTCCAGTAACTCAAAAGCACGTTTCCGAATCTCGTCTTTTGGCGTTTTTATGAGCTTCAGTGGCCTAATGATGTGCCATCCGATTCTTTTAGTCGGGTCCAGTGAATAGTAAGGGTCTTGAAAAAGCATCTGCGTTTTCCTTCTGTAATTCAGCAGCTCTTTCTTTGTGAATTCCGATAAATTCTGCCCCTTGTATCTTATTTCACCGGAAGTTGGCGTTAGCAGTCGAACAGTCATTTTAGCCATGGTGCTCTTCCCGCTTCCGCTGGCACCCACAATTGCAATGGATTCACCTGAATTAAGTTTTAAGGATACTCCATCGACTGCGTTGAACTTAATTCTTATACCGTTTTTCTTGGCCTTGAATTCTTTAACAACATTGTCAAACTCAATAAGATGATTTCCAGGTTCCAGATTATTTAATGTCATTAATTAATACACCATTCTCAATATCTCTTATGCATCTGAATCCACCCTCTTCTGTTTCTTTCATCTCTGGAACGGAATATGTGCATTGTGTAATCCTGAACGGGCATCTATCATAAAATGGACATCCCTGAAACTCAGATAAAAGATCAGGCGGGCTTCCCGGGATAGTAACCAGGTCCTCGCCAGAGGACAATGAAGGGACACTCCTCAAAAGAAGGTGTGTGTACGGGTGCCTGGATTTTTTAAGCATAAGGTTATACTCTCCATATTCAACAAAATATCCAGCATACATAACGTATACGATATCCGATATCTGGAAGATAGCGGCAACATCGTGAGTAATCATAATAACTGTAAGGTGAAGCTTCCTTTGTAATTCTTTGAGGTCACGCAGGAGTTCATGCTGAACAATTACGTCAAGACCAGTTGTTGGTTCGTCCAATATGATCAATCTCGGCTTGAGCATTACTGCCATTGCAATTACAACCCTCTGGCGCATTCCGCCACTTAATTCATGCGGAAACATCGTCAGAACCCTGTCATCAAGTCTAACCAGCGCCAGGACCTCTGATATGACATCCTGATACCTGTCTTCGGGGATAGAATGCGCAATGAGCACCATTTTGAACTGGTACCCTATGTTTTTCACCGGATTAAGTGAGTTCATCGCTGCCTGGGGTACGAATGAATAATCCTTTCCGCGAATCTTTCTCAGATCCTCATAATGCATGCTCATTAAGTTCGTTCCTTCAAATAGAACTTCACCGGAAAAAAGTGCCATCGGGCTGATGATAAAATTAAACAAGACGTAGCCCAGGGTGCTCTTTCCTGAACCAGATTCACCTGTAATTCCAATAAACGAGTTTTCAGGGAAATCCGCACTGAGGTTTTTCAAAACGTGTACCGTACCCTTATCCGTATAATATCCAGCGGAAACATTCCTAACGGAAAGAATACTCATTTTAAATCACCAAACCAGGTAGTTTTCTGTGCATTGGACATGGGCAAAAGCCGCAGTCTTATTACCAATGATCATTGCACCTTTAATAACTTTCATTCTTATCTGTGCGACCCTTAAACCGGGTCAGGGATTTCGAAAGTAAGGCTTAACATTCAAAAACCTAGGTCTGTATACTGAAACATCGTTTAATGCAAGTTTACCCGACCCGTTTACATTATAGGTCACAAGGAGATTATTTACAGTACTTAATTCCGGGTGGAGGAGTGCATTATAGGTGATTATTCCATAATCACTGTTATTTGGATAAGTGTCTAGTTCAGGCGTCCTGTATAAATCAAAGTGCTTATCGAAAGGTCCGTAAGGTTGTTTACCTAAGTAGATGCGGATCAAGCCCGGATTTTCCTTATCTGAATCAATTGTCAGAATTATAAAACCGTCCAGGTAACGCATAACACTGTATGAATGGGAAACGTTTTTCAATATCTTTGTGGAATCCTCTATTCTATCTTTCCATTTGCCATCTGCATAAAATTCAAAATTAGAAAAAATTGTTTTTCCTCTGATCCTTGACAGAACCATGGAATTATCCTTGACACCATAAACGTAAAGGAAGTTTCCTTCTTCGAGGATCCATGAATAAAATGATGTACCCCTTATCCAGGGTAAAGATTTCTTTCTAATAGTGGAAAAATTCCATGGGTCCACTTCATATGCATATAACCCTAATTCCTCAAAACCAAAAATCCCCTCTCCCTTTTTCCTGAATTCTGAAGCAATAATTTCTATGCTTTTACCGTTGAAGTACCCCGGACCAATCCAGTACCAGGTATCACCGTCAGGATACAGTAATGATCTGGGATTTTCGTGATCGCCACCCATTATTGTAATCAGTTTACCTCCTTTTTGGAGCACGAGGCAGTTGTTTATCATTTTAGTCATCGGCATATCTGGCCTGGATCCGTTTTTTACGGGCCCGACAAAAGTATCAGAAAAGAGCCAAAGTGTCGAGCCATCAGGAAGTGGGACTGAATAGGTGGCATCGCCCCCTGTCCATCCTGACGATGAATCCCCATAATTGTAGAATAAGTCCTGCATTTGCCTGTTTACAGATACCCTGAATCCTTCTATATCGTCAATTTTAGCCATTTTTCACCACCATGATATTTTCTCCTTTTTTTCACTTTTATCAACAGACTAGCTGAAACTCAGGTTAACGTTGATAAATCTTGGCCTGTATATACTCACGTTGGCAAGCGCTGAATAATTCTCCGCGTTTACGTTATAGGAAACCAGAAGGGTGTCGTTATGTGTGAATTCAGGCTGTATCATTGCATTGTAGGAATAGACCTCATAGGACGCCGGATATTTTCCGGGTGTGGTTATATTGTATATGGTGTATCCACCATTGAACGGCCCCCATGGGTTACTTGAATAATAAAACTGTATAATGCCAGAATTAAAAGACAATCCACTTTCCGTTATGAGAATATAATAGCCATTCATGTATGTAACACCGAATGATTCGTCTGCACCGAATAATACCTGCGTATGATCAAGTGAATTGTTTGACCAGTTGCCGTTTGCGTAAAACTGCCATTGCCCCAAAAGACCCTGATCCGTTCTTGCTAAGCAGACACTCCCCCCATTTGCACCGTAAATATACGTATATCCATTAACTTTTACGGAGAAGGCTGCCCAGTTAACTTCATTTGATATATTCAGGGGGTATATTCCCTGTAATCTCAGTGATGTCTGATTGATTACTGCTACAGAGGTACCGACCTGCTTAAAATCAAATTCACCGTTTCCTGATCTGGTATATTCAGTCAATATAACCTGTATATCAGATTTATAAATTATGGCAAATCCCGGCCAGTACCAGTACGAACTTGATTGAGGGGAAAAATATCCTTCCGGGGAACCATTTACTACAGAATAATAAGTCGGGCCGAAAGAGTTTCCCTTCTCCAGTACCAGTGTATTATGGATAAGTGTTGATTCGGACAGATTTCTAGAACCATTATTAACCTGGCCCAGGAAAGTGTCTGAAAAAATCCAGAGAATAGATCCATTGCTCAGTTGTAATGAATAGGTTCCATCCGATCCAGTCCAGCCTATTCCGGTATTGCCGTACTGGTCAAGCAAATCAGTGAAAGAACGGTTGAATGATGTTGATATCACCCGGGGGATAGATGAACTTTGAACGATTTTTTTATTATGGGTATTGTGTGAATTCAGTATGTAAAATCCAGTAAGTGAAATGACCAGGATTATTACCACCAGGATAATCGCTAAAACTTTTGCCTTACGACGCATCAATGCATGAATCGGAGATTAAAGATAAGGTCTTATATTACATATAAGAAAAATGCAACTGTCATTGTAAAGACAATATTTACACCCGGACCGGATCCTATCAATCTTTAAATTCTAATTCAGACAGATTAATTCGTAGTTTCTGCTAATTAATTTAGTCCATGACTCATGGTTTATATGAATGCTGGGGTCTTTTAAGTTAATTTCCTTCAGAGAATAAGGAACTCAGTCATCATGGTTACGACCAGCATTATTCTTAAATCTAAATTCTCAATCTTCTCCCTCCAATCAATAATTGAATCATATCTATATCTGATGTGTTCTCGGTACTTTCCACCAAGACCGCATTCTTCGGTGAGGGTCTAAATTGCATAATTGGCGCAGCCCACATTTAATTATATCGATGACGAAAATCTACTTTGATACAATCTTATTCCTTCTTCAAGACTAATTTGGTTAAGCCAAAGAATTTTAAGATGAAAAAATCAGTATCTGGTCGCATGATTAATTACCTTGAAAATATTTCATCTTCATAAATTTTAGAAACATACTGTGCAATTGCTGGTGAAGCAGTGAGCCCCGGTGATTCTATTCCTATGAGGTTTATCAGGCCTGGAAATCCTTTGTCAGCTTCGTGACTGATTATGAAATCCCTGAATTCCTTATCAGAACCTGCCAGTTTTGGTCTGATCCCTGAAGAATCGTATTCAATTTTCCTTCCAGCAATATCAGGGACGAATCTTGATACGTCTTTGATAAATTCATCGCCGTTTGACCCTTCAGAATAGTCAATACTTGAAACGGGATACGCATTTGGTCCAAGTTTCACCGAACCGCTCATATCAGGGGTAAGATGGATACCAAGGCCGGGTCCATTTGGTACGGGATAGACAAGCATCCTTACCGGCGGTTGTCCCAATACCCGATAATAATCTCCCTTGTAATATTTCAAGCGATATCCATATCTATCTATTTCTATCCCAGCCATTTCCGCTATTCTGTCTGAATTCAGACCGGCACAGTTAATCAATGTGTTGCATTCGAATTCAAAATTATCCAACACGCTCTTTCCTGTTAGTTCATAGCCAGACCCATTATATTTGATCCCGGTGACCTCAGTCAGCTGAGAAATGACAACATTGTTCCTCAAAGCCCGGGAATAAAAATATTGTATCAAATCATCCTGTTCAACAATACCTGATGTTGGCGTATATAGGGCTTCCACCGCCTTCACACCAGGTTCAATCTTGCTTATCTCTTCTTTTGAAAGGAATTTCATGCCTTCAACTCCGTTTCTTTGGCCATTGTCATATAATTTTTTAAGGATCGGCAGCTCATTTTCGTCCAATGCGACTGTCAGTTTACCGAGTCTCTTGAATGCTATCTTATTTTCAGCACCCAGGTTATAGATCATCCTGTTTCCAAGGACACAGAGCTTTGCTTTCAGTGAACCTGGAGGATAATGTATTCCTGAATGAATTACCCCGCTGTTGTGCGTGCTGATTTCCTGGGCCATTCTCTTATTCTTTTCCAGAAGGTATATGTCCGTGTAATTTGTCGAAAGGCTTGCAGCTATCGATAAACCAATAACACCCCCTCCAATAATAGCTATGTTAACCTTCTGCATTCCCAGACCTATGATATAAAGGAATAAATAAGATGTCATAAATCAATAGTTTAAATTCCAGTGGAAATTAAAAGTTAAATTCACGTTACAATGATTATTGATTAGATAAGCGGATAAAGATATCATATAAATCACTGCAGGTTCGATAATATTAATTGAAATTGTGATGTTCTTTTCAATCCGTAAAGCAATTGATACGAGGCATAAACATAATTTTAAAAAACCCACATAAATGCCAAAAACTCTGCTGATTCCACATCAATTTTTCACTTTCATGTATGGCAGGACCTATTACGAACAAATATGATAAGATAGGTCAACCTCGCGTGAGGATTATATTAAAATTTAAGACGAAAATAATTGCAGAATGGGAATTATACCCTGGCTGCTTCGTCCCAATCATTCAAAAACGTAACATTAAACTTGACAATAGACAACTCCAATTTAACTGAGACGATAGCATTTGAGCCCGTATCCAAGAGTTCACCGCCCCCTCCTGTTGCTCCTAAGGCTACATCGAGTGCATATTTATACGCCATAATTGCCGTGGTTGCGATTGTTGTGATTGCTGCATTGGTTTTGCTGATTAGAAAGAGATCTGGTAAATAGATTATGAGGATTCCCAAAAACCCTCATATAATTCTAGACTCTACACATCATAAAGGTTTACCTTCTACCAACTTTCCAGTTTGCCTTTTCTTTTTATTTACAATTTTTCTTATCCGTTTTGATAAGTTTTCTGGTATTTCTCCCAAGTAAGTATTGAAAGTCTCACGGTTCAATTTCCTGATTATCTTGACAAGAGTTTCATCTGGGACTCTTATGTCAAAATATACAAGATCAATGAGAGTTTTTTCTAAGTCTGATACCGGAATGTGAAATAGGCCATATTGTAATAATGAATAGCCGAAAAACATCTTTCTCTTAATATGCCTGACTAAATAGTTGCGTGAATCAAATTGCCTGACACCGTTTCTCACTTTTCTTGGCGTTATAATCACAGGGTTTGTCTTCTGTTCCCATAATCCTCTTAATGTAAGGGCATCCTCAAGACCATAATAGAAAGGCTGGAAAGCAAATCCTGAATACTGTACTACATCGTGGAAGGTGTAAGCACCCATAGTTATTTTGTGAATTCGATTTGACTTAAGTAGGTTTTGAATCAGAAGCTTATAGTATCCTTCGGACGCATTCCTTCTATCAAGAAAAAGTTTAACTTCATTGATTAAAAAAGCTGGCTTTTTGCTGAAGTTCTCTGTGAACTGCTTCATGAACTTCATTCAATATTTCTCCTAATCTCGTCAACCATTCGATCAAACGTCGGTGCCAAGCCTATGTAAACTATAGACTTCAGAATTGGTTCAACAACGGGGCGTTGAATCGTTTGTAAGAATTGTTTGAGATGCATTCGTGCGGATATCATTATCTTGTATGATTTAGTCAGGTGGTAAATATCGTATAGGCCCCTGACGAATCGTCTGTCAGCGTATGCAGCAATTTTTTCTTCGATAAACTGATCAGGTATGAGACTAAGTATTTCCATTCCGGTACCATCTGTAAGTTCATATGTTGTCAGCGATCCGTCAACCTTTCTGAAGTGGTTTACCTCAAGTTTCACCCTAGCTCTACCGTTTGAGATCGTAGAAAAAATAACATTGCCAGTATCCTTCATTTTCATTATACTGAGTCCTTGGGATAATCCGATTTTTTCGAATTGTTTAGTCAGACCTGGGAATGTTGATGAGTAAAAGTCAAGACCTTAGAGAACCGTTTGCCTGAATAACATCTCCATATCGCGGTCCCACCGTGCAAAACCATATCCTCTGTAATTAAATATACGAGTCTCGTGATCTCATCTTGTAGAAACGCAGCTTCAACCTGCTACCTGCTCTTTAGCTGATTTGCCAGTGGAAGTTTCATAATTGTGAATTAACCACAGATATATTACAATATATCTCTGGTAAATCAGTCTTACATAATAATAAGTTACGGATGTGCTTATAATCGAATCTTAATGTCGCAATGGATTCTTAGAGACGCAACCCGGCAGTTCCTTGCTTAATGCAAAAAATGTGGTATCTTCATGCTATAATGGCATCAAGTATTGGAACAAATGGATTAGGCCCGCACCTCCTTTTTTTTGGAATCGCATTTCTTTATTACAACATATCACAATATTCCAGTTTGATTTGGTCTGTGAAACAAATTGATTGTGACACGCGATGATGCCGCACTTACCATTTGAATAAACTATTGGCCTTTCCAGCTCCATGTATATTCTCTGAATCAAATCCACTGACCCAATTATTTTATATAAATAAAAATTATAGAAAGAATTTATATGCACATATGATTATCTAACAAGATGAAGTCCATTGCCGTTGAAGATTCGATTATAAGCACAT
>JAKBQK010000064.1 GCA_021835265.1 Thermoplasmata archaeon | reverse complement strand
AGTGATCAGACTCAAGACTTTGGATATCGCAGAGATAATGAAACTTTCACTATCAACGGGACTCACTTTTTATGATGCTTCGTATGTTTTCTACTGCAAATTTCATCAAATGGCTTTGTTGACCGACGATAAGGAAATGTATCGGGAAGCCATGAAGCTGGGTTTGAAGGTCAAGAAAGTGGAAGAGGTTTTCAATTGAGGCGTATGCAGTTATAGAGTCACAGAAAACAGCCCTGAAAAGACAATGCTTTCCCTGTTTTCGGTATCCATTTAATTAAATAACCTGATACCTACAGATTGCTTCAGACTTTCAAACATTGGATGAGTTAAAATACCAAGCACAGGAGTAGAATTTGAGAAAATTCCAGCAAAGATTAGAGTAAGGAGAGATTTGTCTAATGCAAAGATTGAGTATTTCACATTTCTGAGTAAGGAAGGAATAGATTATTTAACAGAGTATTTGTGAGAGAGGGTATTGAAGGGAGAAAAACTAACTTTTAATTCCCCTTTTCTGCAATTATATCAAAACGGGGAGAAGGCAAGAGACATCAAAAAGGCTATTGTTAATGCTAGTTTTGATTGGAGACCGTATGCATTGTGAGCATATTTCAGCACGTTCTTAGACATTGCGGAGAGCAAGTTACTAATATCGCACCCTTGGAGACGGTTCATAATGGGTCATAAAAGTGATATGGGGCGAGATACAGCATGAATGAGAGGCTGCCATCAGATATGATGGAGGAGATTGGAAAATCTTACAAGAAATGCCTTAAATTCCATTAAACCAGAATATCCGGTGTATCGAAAGATAACGCCAAGCCATTCTTACAGCAACAGATCTAATCGGCAGTTGGATACCGGCAGGAAGAGATAGACAAGATTGACCTCACAAGCATGAGCAATGAGTGCTTTCAGCAGTTATTAAGGGACAAGGTAACAAGTATGATGAGCGATGGATTTGATTTTGAGTTATTTCTTCCGAACGGAAAAGCGGTTATGAGTGTGAGGTTTTATGGCTTCGTAATCCTTTCCAAATTTACTATTAATTTTTTCTTGTTAGCTTCGCTATATTTTTTTGCAAGGTCTGATAAATCTAATGATATTAATGATTTCACTATTTTATCTGAATATGTATCTATTTTATCCACAACAGGATCTATTTCTTCTAATGCATCAATTACCAATTTATTTACATCTATCAAGTAGTTTGTTCCGATTAGTTTTTTGATATGGTTGAATGCTGTCATGTGAGTCATGTATCCCTTAACCATTCTAATAATGTCATTGACACTAAATATTAGAGAAGAAAAATCGTCAATTTCATCATCGGATGATATCACAGACAAAATTTTATCATAGCTAGACATCAATATTTTAGCGAGAATGATAGCATCATATTCATCTGCGGTTTCCATAGTATCCATAAATTCCTTTATATTCTCCATTAGTTCTTTTTCCTGAATTTTTTTTGACAAGTTAAAAGGCATAAACCGCAATGATATGGTTAAATATAAGTATAATGGTTGAGGAAGAATGTAATAGAGAGAGCATTATACTTAGATATGTGAATGCTATATAATATTGGTGATGAACTTGGAAAAGGAGGGAGAGGTATGAGAGATGAAAAAAGGAAACCGCAAAGAAAGATGAATATTGACGAACTATTGGCAAAACTGCAATACTGCAAGAACAAGATAGAAGCAGGGAATAATGTTGTAAGAAATCAATTTAAAGCGTTGAATTTAGCAAAGCGGGTTAGAATAAAAAGAGGAGGAAGGAGGAAACCGATATGACATTATTAGACGAGAATAATGGAGAATGGAAAGAGGAAGTAAGGGAAGTTTTAAATACACGCCCCTGTATTTTGAAATTTCTTATAGAGCGTGGATATGGGGAGTTTTGCAGGAATATGTATAACGACAAAAAAGTTAGTTTTCTGGAGGAGATGGAAGTGTGGGAATTACTTGAAACTTCTATTTATTTTAGGGGATATCTTGGAAAGAACGGAGAAAGGATAAATTTTTATGACCCGCAAGGTAGGTTAGATTTTTACGAATGTGAAAAGATAGGAAAAACTGAATACGATATTTCTCTGCAAGAACATTTTAATGTGTGGGATAGTGCAACCGATAAAACAATAGCAGAATGGAAGGAGGTAGATACATCCAAGATAAACTTAAAACTACCAGAAAAGTAAAGAAAGCTGTTTATATCTTTACTTTCATATTTTATAAGTGTTTAGATGGGTGAAAATAAAGACGTATCTGTGTATGAGGAGGATGAGATTTGCTTTCTATGTGGCAAGCGTATTTATGAATGGGGACACACTGAACATATTATTCCGTATGTAAATCTGTATAAGGAGTATGCAAAGAAGCTGTAGCATAAGAATAGGGTTATTGTTAAGAACAGGCGATTGAATGGAAAAAGCAAAAAGTAATTTATCGGAAATAAAAAAAGGGATAACAGTTTTTAATAATATAAAATGGTATTAAAAATCACTCATTGCCTCTTAATATTTTATTTAGTTATAGAATAGA
>JAKBQK010000532.1 GCA_021835265.1 Thermoplasmata archaeon | reverse complement strand
TGTAAGCCCCTTAGGTATGTATATAATCTCTCGGTCCAAATTCAATATCTCCCAGTACCGATATTAATTTTCCCTTTCCATTATGCACAAACAGAAGCATATCATATATTCCATTCCTGTAAAAGTCCATGGTATTCTTTTCAGGTTTTAATATCTGAACCTTGATCCGGTCATTCATTAGAATGGTTACTTTTCCATCTATAATCGTACCATTTCTTGGAATATCAGATGTTTTTAGATGTCTGTGTGAATACGGGGAATCATCAAGTGTCTCTTTCTGAATTTCCTTGCTAATGAATTTCTTCACTCTAGTAGGCTCGTTTATGTGGTAAAGGAGGCTATACGGTCCATCGAAACTCTCCTCACCAAACAACTCTTCTCTTCTCAATTTATTCCTATCTTCATATGTGTGCCTGCTTTCAGGCATAACTCCCTGTTTTACATAAAATACCATTTCAACTCACCTCATTTTTTAAAATTCCTAAAGTTTCTGATCTTATTTCCACCATATCACCTGCCTGCAACCATCTTGTTTCAGGTTCATTCTTCTCAAAAAGGCACCCACCAGCCATAGTACCAGTCATTAAAATATCACCTTTTTTCAGGCAGCTATCCATCGAGCAGTACTCAATCATTTGACCTATACTGAAGTACATGTCCTTCATATTAGATCTCGAAAACGGTACACCATTTACGCTGGAATCCACATCTATATCGAATGTTTTTCCATTCCATTTTTTTGCTAGCTCATCTGTTGTGGTTATGTATGGACCTATGCTTGTTGCAAAATCCTTGGATTTAGAAGGCCCAAGATTAAGAGCAGCCTCTTTCCTCCATAGGTCTCTTGCACTCCAATCATTCATTAGCGTCAATCCATAGATATATTCCAGAGCCCTATTCTTTTCTATATTCCTCCCCTCCTTTCCAATTATTATTCCAATTTCAATTTCTAGATCCAGTTCACTGGTAAAAGAGGGCTTCGCTATTTTTTCACCACTAGGTCTCAAAGCATCCTTGTTAGTATAATAATATATAGGAATCTGGTACCACAAAGGATTCATTTCTAAACCTCTATTTTTTCTGGAATTTCTTACATGTTCTTCAAACGTATAGAAATCTCTTACCTGATTAACATCTTTCAATGGAATCAGCAAATTGTAACTTTCATTTACTAATTGAAATTCTGAAATATTGTCCAGCAAGGTCTTGTTGTTTAAATCAAATATGGACAGGTTATTCTTATAAAGATAATCAGACATTAAATAAGTGTCATTTCCCATAAAAACAGCATACGAATCTGTTCCATGGTAAGAGATTCTACCTATCTTCATACTTATCTAATTAAAGATTTCCCCTTCTGGCCTGATCCTTTTCTATGGACTCAAAAAGTGCCTTGAAATTACCCTTTCCAAAAGACGTCGCACCTTTTCTCTGGATAATCTCATAGAAGAATGTGGGCCTATCACCGGTGGGTTTTGTGAAAATCTGAAGAAGATAACCATCATCATCCCGATCAACCAGAATATTGAGAGACTTCAGCGTGGCTATATCTTCATCTATTTTGCCAACTCTCTGAGCCAACTCATCATAATAAGAATCCGGGGCCGATTGGAACTGTATTCCCTCATTCTTCATTTTGGATACGGTTCCAATAATATCATCGGTATGAAGAGCTATATGCTGTACACCTGGCATATGATAATAGTCAAGATATTCCTGTATCTGTGATTTCTTCTTTCCTGGGGCAGGTTCATTTATCGGAAAAACTATCTTCCTGTTGTTATACTGAACAACTTTTGATCTGAGGGCGGTAAACTCTGTACTTATATCCTTATCATCAAAACTTATAAGTGGTTCGAATCCCATTCCATCAACGTAGTAATCTACCCAGCTATCCATTTTCTTATCCTCTACATTTCCAACTATGTGATCAAATCTCGTAATTCCACTTCCCTTTGTTTCAATCATTTCCACAGGTTCAAAATTTGGCGGTAACTTTGATTCAAATTCACCATAATCTATAAGGGAGTGAACAGTTTCTCCGTAGGTAAATGCCCTGGCCTTATGAACAGTACCGTTTTCTGTTTTAATATCCTCCGCTTTCTCATATTTTACAACTTTTCTTTCTCGTAAGTCATTAAGGGCATCATCGAGGCTGTTTACTCTGATGGCTATATCTTTCACACCGTCACCATGTAATTTAACGTGGTTTGATATAACAGAATCAGGATGAAGTGAATTTGTGACCATGACTTTCACCTTTCCCTGCTCCATAAGGTAAGATACTTTATCCCTCACCCCTGTCTCTGGTCCACTATAACCTATAATGTTAAAACCCAGTCCAAACTTGTGATAATACGCCCATTGTTTTGCAGATCCCACATAAAATTCAACATAGTCAACCCTATCCAGAGCCTTTTGTGTCATATCAGATAATAACAAGGAGAGTATATGAATATTTTCATAGCATATATTCTCTGAATACGCCTGTTACTCATTCTCACACAACTCGAAGTTTTTATGTAAATTTTAATTAAGGCAAT
>JAKBQK010000454.1 GCA_021835265.1 Thermoplasmata archaeon | reverse complement strand
TCAGAGTATATACAATTGGTAGAGAAAAAAGCTATTCTCGCAGGAAGTAATATAAGAACGATGATGGATCATAATGTTCTGAGGGATGAGATATCTGTAGCCAACAGATACAGGCAGCTCCAAGACCTAAAACTGACCATCACGGGACAGAGGAGAAAGTTGCCCATAAGCATATCAACAGAACTTGAGGCGAGGCTGTCCGAGAAGCTGCGGACCTTCGACTACCCCATCTGCAACGCGGCAAAAGTAAAGATAATCTTTTCAAACGGGCTCTCAAAAGACATGGACCCTGACGAGTGCCAGAAAGCCATGGGCAGGGGCATGAAATTATCCGACTATATCTTTTCCCGCTACATTTCCGCAAAAGACTTTGAAATACTGGCATCTGACACTATAGGTACAAGAAATCTTGGGATATATTCAGATTCTACCGAAGAGCCCACAACATCATATTCAAATTTGACCCCACTTTCTGACACGGAATTGAGGGAGAGGATCGACTTCCTGGTGAAGAAGGTGGAATCGCTGGAGAAATTAGAAACCATATATGCTGAGAATATCCCAAAAATGGCAAGAGATGTCAATGACATGAAGGAAAAAATAGATAAAATATACAAAAGAATATTGAATAGTTAGAATTTCTCAAATAATTTTCTGTGCTAATTGTTCACTAACAATAGAATTGCAGATTGAAATATATTTAAATATATAATGTATAGGGAATTGTGGATATTGTTTGCAATGAGTTACAATTTTCCATATTGGTGGTTGCTTATGACAGAAAGGAATTCATCTTAAATGCAGTGAATTCAGCACTTAGGCAGAGTTTAGATAAATCCACGTTTGAAGTCATAGTAATCAAGAACTTCAAGGATGAACGGATCGACAATAAAATTGCAGATTTAGGAGTAAGAAATGTACTAAGTAATAAAATTCCACTGGGAGAGAAAATTATCCAAGGCACACTCTTAGCCAATGGTAAATATATATGTATTCTAGAAGATGATGACCAATTCTCTTTCAATAAACTTGAGACTATTCAAAAAGTCATTACTGATGATATAGTTTTTATTCATAACGCAAGAACAATTTTGGATCACCATGAGAGTTCGAGGGATAGACAAGATACGATAAATGCAAATTTAAACTGGTTTTATGTAAAAGAACCAGGTTTGAAAATCTTCTACAAGATGCTAAAAACTGGGTTGGATTTCAATTGCAGTTCAATAACCATTAGAAAAGATTTCATTTTAAGAAACAAAGAACAAATTTGCAGAATCACTTACAGGCTGGATAATTTGCTTTTCCTTACTGCGTTGGGTGAGAGGGTAAGAATGATAGAGCTTAATCTTCCTCTAACACTTTTTAGGCTACATGACAACTCATTGGATAAGTCTCACTCATATAACGATTTTATCACATTGAGGAAGAAAAGAATTATTCCATACCTGGAAGAGACAATTTTAATTTTTCAACTAATGCAAGGAAGAATACCCAAGTATTACCTGCTATGCTACAACATGAGGATAAAGTCTCAGATGAGACTTTTGGGATATGAAAGGTTTGCCACGAAAATTGAACCTTTAGAATTATTATACGGTGTGTTGCCCAAATTACCCATTAGAACCTATCTATATGATCTAGAAATATATTTCGGGAGCAGGCTTGGTGGGCGAATAAAGGAAAAATTGCTGAAAAGGACCTATCAAAATGCATTGATTAGGTTGACAGTTGATACTCGGTGACATGAAATTATGAGAAATCAGTTGAAGAAGAGTACGAATTACAAAGCCTGACCATTCTTGAAAATATTTATCTACGTTGTTAAGGTCCAATTATATGTGGCTGTATTTTAAATTAATTGGCATTGATCAGTATGTCTCGTAAAACAAAACCTAATTAATACCACGGGAAATTACAGCCAATGAAGGGAGTAATTCTTCACGGTGGGAGCGGGACCAGGCTTAGACCACTCACATACACAGATGTTAAACAATTACTGCCGTTGGCTGGAAAGCCTGTCAGTGAATACGCGCTCATGAATCTTAGGGAACTTGGCATCACAGATATCAATATAATTGTGGGGGAAGTTGGCGAAAGAGAAGTGAGAGAATATTATGGAGATGGCACTAATTGGGGAGTAAGAATTACTTACACCTTTCAGGGTAAACCCTTGGGAATTGCGCATGCCATTGGACTTGTAGAGAGTTTTGTTGGAAATGATACATTTGTCGTAGTATTGGGCGACAATTACTTTCAAAATGGCCTTCAATCACTACTGGAAAGATTCGACCCAACTAAATTAACAGGCTTAATAGCGTTGACTAAAGTGGCTAATCCTTCTCAATTTGGTGTTGCCGAGGTCAAGGATGGGAAAATAATTTCCCTGACTGAAAAACCGAAGTTCCCAAAATCTGATCTGGCCATAACTGGAGCATACTTTCTCACTCCTGCTGTATTCAACATAATAAAAATACTCAAGCCCTCTTGGAGAAATGAGCTTGAAATCACGGAGGCATTCCAGATAATGTTAGAACTGAACTTGCCCATTGGTTATACCATTATTACCGGTTGGTGGAAAGATACAGGAACAGTAGATGAGTTTCTGGATTGTAATAGGATGGTTTTGGATAAAATAGAACTGAATGATAAGAGTTCTATAAAATCAAAAGGAACTACAGTTTCTGGTCGTGTGAAAATTGAAGATGGGGTTCGAATTGGAGGTTCAACCAGAATTCTTGGCCCCTGCTTTATTGGTGCAAATACAGAAGTTTTGGACTCTTATATTGGGCCATATACTAGCGTAGGGGAAAATTGTAACATAAAAGGAGTCGAAATTGAAGATTCCATTGTTATGGATGGCAGCACATTGGAGATATCTGATGGCACTAGGATTTCCAGGAGTCTAATAGGTTCCAATGTGGTAGTAAAGCCTACAAGTTCTAAGTCAAAGACAATCCGGCTTGTAGTGGGTAGAGACTCTAAAATTGAACTTTGAGGGATAATTCTGAAGAATATTCTAATTTTAGGTGCGGGAGGACAACTTGGTAGAGAGTTGGCGGGGGCGTATCCAAAATCGATAAAAGTTTATCATAATTCAGAGAAGGGATTGAAATCCATAGATATAGCAGATAGTCTGACAATATCTAACCTGATTCGGGAAACATCACCTGACGTGGTTATCAATGCAGCTGCTATTGCAAATGTTGATTTATGTGAGAAAGACCATTCACTTGCTTTCGCTGTGAATGGAGAAGCTTTAAAAACAATAGTAGCGGCATGCAGGTTAAATGATTCCCATCTGATACATATATCAACAGATTATGTATTTGACGGAAAGGATGGTAATTATTCTGAAGAATCCATTCCAAATCCCATAAATTACTACGGACTTTCTAAGCTCATTGGGGACATATATGCACTTTCCTATGAGAACTCGGCCGTAATCAGGACATCAGGAGTCTATGGTTACAACAGAAATTTCCCATTGTTTGTACTTGAAACGCTGGAAATTGGAAAACCTGTAAATGCAATAGAGGGGTTTTATTCTCCCATACACGCTAGCTTGTTGGCAAAGTCCATTTCTAGTTTAATTGTGAAAAATTATAATGGAATTATAAATGTTGCTGGAGAAAAGGTTTCCCGTTTCGACTTTGCAATTAAACTTGCAGAATTTTTTAATTTGGACAAGGAGTTGGTTACCTCCAGTAAGAGTGTAACAAGTATGGGGGCCAAAAGACCTTTTGATTCATCACTTAATCTTTCCAGATCAAAGGAAATCCTTAATTTTGATTTCTATTCAATAAAAACAAACCTAAATGCTTTTAAGAGAGGAGTCGAGGTTTTAAGAAAGAATTTAAAATAACTTCATCATATCAGCCTCAAATGCCTTTTAATTTCATTCGCAAGGAGATACCAGATGTAATGGTTGTTATCCCAAAGAGTTTCTCAGATGAAAGAGGGTTTTTCTTTGAAAATTACAAGAGTTCTGAGTTTCACAAAAATAGTATAAGTTATGATTTCGTTCAGGACAATACCTCATTTTCAGATAGTAATGTCTTAAGGGGACTCCATTTTCAAACTCCTCCATATGAGCAGGGCAAACTAGTAAGAGTTGTGATCGGTGAAATACTTGATGTGGCAGTGGATATTAGGAATGGTTCCCCTACTTATGGAAAGTGGGTTTCTGAAATATTGACAGGAGATAACAAGAAAATGCTCTGGGTACCACCTGGATTTGCGCATGGATTTCTCACCAGAAGCAAGAGTTTGGTTCATTATAAGGTCACTAAGGAGTATAACAAAGATTCAGAAGGTGGCCTTCTATGGAATGATGAGGATTTAAACATTAATTGGAATAACACAGAAATAGGCCTTTCGGCTAAAGATAAATTGTGGCCTACACTGAATCAACTTAAATCACCATTTGAATATGGGAAGGGATTAATGTGAAAGTATTTGTTACTGGTGGAACTGGTTACATAGGTAGAGTACTCGTCCCAATGCTGGTCGAGAAAGGATATGATGTCACAGCCATTGACAGGGAGTTTCTTAACTACGATGATGTTCATTCTGAATACACCGATTTAGGTATTAATCTGATAAGGGATGACATTAGATATTTTGAGCCATCTTTGATAAGGACAATGGATTCCGTTGTTGATCTTGCTGCTCTTTCTAACGATCCAATTGGTGATCTCGACCCCTTAAAAACATGGGATATAAATTATATTGGAAGAGCAAGGGTCGCAAGACTAGCCAAAAAAGTTGGAGTTAAGAGATACATTGTGTCATCTTCCTGCAGCGTTTATGGCTTTCGAGATGACATAGCTAACGAGTACTCAACCGTAAATCCACTCACAACTTATGCTCAGGCAAACGTCGAAATCGAGAATGACAATTTAAGGCTTGGAGATTCCAAATTTACCACTACTGCGTTACGTCTGGCAACGGCTTTCGGATATTCTAAAAGGATGAGGTTTGACATAGCTATTAATGCGATGACTCTTAGTGCCATTAAAACAGGGAAAATCAGATTAATGAGAGATGGAGAGCAATACAGGCCGTTTGTCCATGTCATTGATATTTCAAGATCCATAATTGCCGCACTGAATTCTGAAGAAGAACTTGTAAACCGCCAAATTTTCAACGTCGGCTCTGAGCATCTAAATGTAAAACTAAAGGACCTTGCCTCGAGAATTGGAAAGGTAATTTCGCCGGATGCCGTCATTGAGTGGTATGGAGACCCGGATATTAGGTCGTACAGGGCTGACTTTAAGAAGATAGAGAATACACTGGGTTTTAAAACAGGTGTTACGATTGAGAAGGGAGTTGAGGAGATAAGAGATAAGATTAAGGAAGGAACATTGGATGATTTCCCCGAGACACATACAGTTGAACAATACAAAAAACTACTAAACACAGGCGGACTGGGCGGCAAATTGAGTTTAAATAAATCTGATGTGGTTCTTTAGAAAACAATAATATATCTTAATTGCAATATTTTAATTCAAACAAACTTTGAACTTTTCGATTTTGAGAGTCTTTTTTGATCCCCCTTTAGATAAAGAAATAAAAGTAATTTGTAAATTATCTAATTCTATAATATTACTCAAATTGATCCATTTGAGAAAAAAAGAAAATTATCGATTCAGATTTATACTGGACTGAAGAACAAATTTTGGACCAGATCCATATTATGATGGGGGTAAGAAGTAGATCTACCTTCATGCGCGATCATATAACCATGCTCTTTTAGAAGGTTTATTGAAGAACTTTTTAAATTTCTAGAGTGAACTTCCAATATTATTTTTGGCTTAAATTTATCAATTAAAGTAAGGGCACCCTTTAATACATCCAGTTCAAAACCTTCCACATCAATTTTCACTAAATCTAAGTCTTCTAACTCCAAATTATCAAGTTTTATGGCATCAACTTCTATTTCACTGGAAGAACCTCCTTTGAAGGCCGTATCTCCTTCATAGGCAATAGTTAATTTCCCTTCCCTTTCAGAGGCCGCTGCCTGTATAGCCCGAATGTTTGTGTTAGCATTTGCACTAATGTTTCTTAGAAGTATATCAAAATTTACTGGCAAAGGTTCTATTGCTATCACCTTCTTGCATTTTAAGTACACCGAACATAAAAGTGAAAAGTCCCCACCTTGGGCACCCACATCTAATATAGTGGATTCGGGTTGTGGAACAAAATCCTGGTATTCTAAGTATATCCCCTCTCCAAAAACTTCTTCTATTGTACCAAAAGGGGTGTCGGGTTCCAGTGCAATCCCATATTTTTCTCTCACATATACATCTACAAAAGAACTTTTGAAAAAAGAATAATTTCGAATTCTCTCTTGTTTATTGAATAGCTCCTTTAATACTAAGCTGAAAGTTAATTTAGGAAAACCGTAGGAATAATATGCACCAAGTTGTTTCACTTTCCAAGCCATGCTTGCCACTATGCCTCTAGTGCTTGTATCGGATTGCTTTATAGTTGCATTGTTTAAACCATTCCTTAAGTTGCTTCCCTCGTGAAACATATTAGATGACCCTAATACCAATATTCTTCGAATATGTACTAAAGGTGATTGCGCATCTGACCTTGCAAGTACTTATGTAGGTGTTTAAGGACTTAGGGTTTATTTCGCCAATTTTTCGTGGGTTGGTTCAAGTACTCAAAATCTTGCTGATCTTTTCAGTAAGGTTAAAGTATTACTGCTATCTGTTTAATAAAAGATACACTCCTATTTCACATAATAAGGACGGAAACGATGTTAAGTGATAAAATGACAGTAAAGCTTCAAAATTTTGAAAGGCTCTGGTTATCCCATAATGAAGCTGAATTATTGGATGCATTGAGTATGTCAACTCCTCCAGATGAACTCGCCCTGCTCTTAAATAATAAAGAGAAGTCACCAGTGAAAATAATAAAATACAACGAAAAGAGTGATTCCAAATTTGCTTTTGTAATTCCCACAGCAAGTGTTAAGAATGAAACTAGCACCAATTTGAGAAAGCAGTTAAACGATCTTCCCATTATATTTGTAGAAGCCATGGGTAGAAATTTCAATTACGCCCATAGTTGCAACGCAGGCATTTCAGAGGCTCTTAACTCAAGTTATGATTGGATAATTGTATGCAATGACGACATAATTCTCCAAGAGAGCCCTCACGCTCTTGGGAAATATACCAATAAGAAAAACGGAGAGAGCGTATTGACACCAGACAATAGGTTAAGCACGAGCCCAAAATATCATGGGGAGTCATTTTCTGTCTTTAAGACAAACCCCTCTATAATCGCACTTACAATTTACAATACTAGATGGGGATTCTCAGGTAAAAGGGTCCCATTAGACTTCATTAAGAAATTCGTTATACGGTGGCCTTACTTGTTTAAATACTTCAAGTACAGTATAGGAGTAAATAACAACGAACAGGTTTTTGCTAGGTTTTCCAAAAGTGTTACTAAACAATTGATAAATTTTTCTGATTTTGGAATTTTTCCCTCTGATGTTCTCTCAAAATTCAAATTTGACGAGACATTTTGGAATGGTTCGGAAGATTATGACTTAGTAGTTCGACTTGACAGAGCGAACATCCCAGTAAAGAAAGTAACTCTATCCGTGCATAGCATCGGATCTGCTTCATTTGGCCACTCTGTGAGAAAAAATGTAGTTAGCTTACTGGATGGAATATATTTTAGCCATAAGTTTTCAAATATTTATTCGCGCCCTGAGACTAATAAATAAATATTGTCTAGACCATTTTTTTCCTATCTATTGATCGGGGCTTCTACCTTGGTTTATCCACATATCTTTAGTTTGCCTCCGAAACAGGATAGTTGCAAAGTACTTGAATTCATAATAAAGGGCCTCCTGCATTGTTAAAGGTAAATCTATAAAATCAAACGCCATTAGTTGATCCCTATGAATAAAAATGAGTTCAACAAATCTGGAAAAAATATGAACAACAGTGTCCATACTTACGACCAGAATTCTAATGACGAGTTGGACGATATGAATTCACTTTTTTCCTCTGATAGCCCGGCCGAAATTATTGAGTTTTATGACAAATTCAATACAAAAGAGGAATTAATATCGTGGATGATTAATCGGCCAAAGGGAAATGCTCTAATTTACGAAGTTGATGGACCAAAAGACATAATTGTAGTTATACCAACCATAGATCATAATGGCACATATGCTAAGATTTGCAAGGAAGAGATATACGAGGGGTTCCACATCATTTTTGTTGAGAGTGGTAGAAATAATCCATACTTTAACTATGCACATAATTGTAACGTTGGGATTAGTAAGGCTCTGGAATATGGACCCAAGTGGATTATTATTTCTAATGATGATATGCAAAAAAAAGATAGCCCTGAGACCCTGAGAAGTGAGGTTAATAAGTATAATCATGGAATATATGACATTCTATTCGCAGAAACCTCCAGAAATCACACTCTAAATATTCATATGGGAAGATTAAACAACATTGGGATACTGCTCTTATACTTGGCCAGTTTGGTACCAAACTCCATTATTAAGCGCGGTACTAACAATAAGCTCTTAAAAACTGCATCAAGGTTTAAGAAATTCTTGTTTAGATACAAGATCTCAAAAAAATTCGGGGTAAAACCGTACTTCTTTACAACATCTGAGCATTGGAGGCTTTACATGGATCAAAATTACAGATATATCTTATTTCAGGATTTTGGAGTTTTCAGCTCAAGATATATCACTAATAAGAGGGGTGGAATTCTTTTTGATGATACTTTTATAAATGCTCATGAAGACCAGATGATCTCAATTGAACTATCGATGACTGAATATAAACATGGACAGTTGCGCTACTCGGTTGACAGCAAAGGTGGAGCGAGTTTTGGAGATACTTTAGAACGTGCTCTCAGAACCAGTGCCTCAGATATATACCTATCGGTAAAACTCGAAGCCGGACACTTAAGCAATTGAATACAATAGCAATTTTTAATTGAATATGGGCGCCAATAAATCTAGTTTTAAATTGATAGGAAGCATTGAATGAAAATTTTTAACAAAACTAATAAAATACCTGTACATCAGTTTTCTTGGGGTAGAATATTATTAATGAATTTTCTCTAGACACTGATTTACTTGTTTCCTTTTGCATTGCTGCCTATAATTCTGGTGGGACAATTGAAAGTGTCATTCGTTCCCTCCACATGGACTTGCCTCATGAGATTGTAATTTCAGACAATAATTCAGAGGATAATACTTTAGAAGTACTTTCCAAACTTTCAAAGGAAATTGAAAATGTAAGGTATATTCAGAAGAAAACCAATAGAGGAGAAGGACGAAATCTTGCTGTTAGAAGTTCAACTGGGAATATCATTGTGATTTTAGATGCAGATGTTGACTACACTGGTATTGAAAAAGCAATAACGGCATTCCTTAAGTTGGAAAATCATGATCAAAAAATTGTTACTATAAGGCCATTTGATCAGAGCGAGGGAAATTCTCCCATTATTGTCGCCTCCAAAAATACTTTTGAGAGAATCGGAGGATACCCAAGTCTTTTGGGCTCCGAGGACAAATACCTCTATGAAACCGCAAAATCACTCAATATTTATGAAGTTATAGAAGGAAATTTCGAATTCAAACCACTTAAAGTCAAAGGAATGACTTCAGGTGCTGAGAGGCGTTATACTAGAAGCACCTGGCAGATGATCAAAAGGCGTTTAATTATTAATAGGGATATGGTGTTTGTATATAATCCAACTTATGTAGATTTTCGAGACAATCTTAAACTAAAAGGTTTCAAAGGTGCCCTGATCGCATCAGCGGAATATACCCTATCTCGCTTAATGGCATATTTTGTAAAAGAGGAAACCATAGAGGAAAGGGTAAAAAGGATTCGTAAACAAGACGGGCTGCACTGAATATTTGTTTAACGATTAAATTGGTTGTAATCTTAAATACAAAGCCATAATTCTATTGAAATTATTCAAGTTATAAAGTGATGAGAATGAATAGAACTCTTGAGGTGCCTTATGAAAATTCTTAGAATTAATTCAATTAGCACTTTCACAGGGGGAGTGGAGGCATATATAGGCAACATAGACAGTATGCTTGCAGAACTAGGGCACGAAACCATGGTTATCACTTTCAACGCGGGTGAAAAAATGCCACAGTCTGAAATGAGTATCGAAATTCGATCTACAAACAATCCCATTTCTAGATTCTTTCACGATCTTATACCGAGTGAAAAAATAGTCACTTTTTTGAAAGAAAAGTATTTGGATTTTTCCCCAGATTTGATTCATCTACACCATATACGTATAAGTTTCTCTTCTCTCGAGAAGTTTTTGAAGATGACTACAGTCCCTGTAGTTTTCACTGCTCATGATGCCCTTTTAGTCTGTCCACTTTCAACTCTGGTTAAACCTGGAAGCGAAATTTGTGATGGAGGTACAGGCTTTAGGTGTGGGCTCACTGGTTGCAAAATACAAGGCCACCTTACTTATGAGCTCTTTTTGGCACGCACTATAGAGAGAATTTACAGAGAACACATTAATGCGTTTATTTGCCCAAGCTATTCTATCTTCAATTATCTTGACAAAAATGGATTCAGACCAGTTGTACATTTACCATCATTTTCCAATTTCCCAAAGAACATTCTGGAAAAGGAACCTGATTTTGAAGGTAGACTTTCGTACAAAAGTATAGGATATATAGGTAGGCTAGAGCATTACAAAGGTGTACAAGACCTCTTGCTTGCCTTCAAAGTCTTTTCCGATAAAAACCCAGAGTTTATACTTAAGATAGCTGGCATAGGAACTTTCGAAGGTCAATTAAAAATACTATCGGGAAAATTAGGGATCAATAGTAAAGTATTTTGGTTAGGGAAATTAGGCAGTAAGGAAATAGAAGACTTTTACAATAGTATTTCATCTTTAGTTGTACCTTCGAACTATTGGGAAAATTTTCCCCTTGTAGCCCAAGAAGCATTGCTTAGAGGGGTCCCAACAATTGGCACTGAAATAGGTGGGATACCTGAAATAATACAGAATGGAATTACTGGAATAACAGTACCCATATCTTCACCTGAGAAAATTGCCGAGGCCCTAACAGAGATTGTCTCGAATCCAAAGAGAACACTGGAATTCATGAAAAATGGCAGGAAATTTGTAATGAAAGACATTAATCCTGAAAAACATTTAATGGGTTTGCTAAACATATACAATAGCGTACTCAAGAACCAGAAAATACCAAATCGCGCAGAAGCAATTGATTTATAGTAGAAATTACAGGAGGAAACTCGTAGGTTGAAAATTTTACAGTTGGCTCATGGTAAAGTGATTCCCAAATATTCGAGCGCCTATGCATTAAGGTGTCATAGTTATCTGGCCCAATTTAATGACAGAGTATTGTATTCAATTTCAGGACTAGTTTACAGAGATAAAAAAGAAGATTATGCTCGACAATATAGGAGTATCATTACTTTTGCATACTCTGTTATTAAAAAACATAGGTCTCTTGAATATCTTATTTCCAGGGGTAAATTTCTTAGGAAGCGATATATATCAGATGTTAAAGAAGTTATAAAAGAATCTGACATAATAGTTTTTGAGGGGCCCTGGCAATATTACCTCTTCAGAGATTCGATTGGAGATAAGAGGGTCGTATACGATGCCCATAATGTAGAATCAAAACTTAGGAAGGGCAATATATGGGAAGATTATACTTTCTTACTCGAAAAAGACTTGGCCACAATATCAGACCTCATTATCACGATGACCCATGTGGATGCAAAACTATTTTCGTCTCTTTATGGTATTCAAGAAGAAAAGATCCTTTGCATCCCTGAAGGGTTCAAAATTCAGAGTAATACTTGGGCTGGGATAGACTCTAAAAATATAGTTTTCATTGGATCAGCATATTTCCCAAATATTGAAGCTGTTAATTTGATCTCTAAAATTGCCCATGATCTTCCTCAGTTCAAATTTAGAATTATAGGCAGCGTATGTTCTGCTGTGAGAAGGAGAACTTTGCCGCACAATGTAGAACTATTAGGTCTGCTTACGGAAAGCCAAAAGGATGAAGTATTAAACACATCGTTCTTGGCTTTGAATCCAGTTTTAACAGGTTCAGGTATGAACTTTAAAATGAATGATTATATCAATCATGGAATTCCTATTTTAACAACTGAAATAGGTGCCCGGGGCTTTGATTCAGATTTAGCATCACAATTTATTCTTACAGGTCCAGAAGAACTGATAGAGAAAATAAAGTGGGTAGATAAGGAACGGGAAATGCTTATCAATAGATCAAAGTTCTTCTTAGAATACGTACAAAAAGAGTGTTCTAAGCCCTATGATTTCATAATTAGAGAAGCCTTTTACAATTTAGTAGATTCTTAAAATCCTAATGGGCAGATGAGATCGATTTGCATATGATCCCAATAAAAGAAATATAGTCTTGTGAACTTTAATATTTATGTTTAATAATCAACCATATCCGACATGATTACGTTGAAAGAGTACATTGAAGAGGGGATTATTGCCAGAAAGGCCATTAAGCTCCCCGATATTGAAATGTTGGCCATCAAGCTTAAAAAATCATTTACCCAAGGAAATAAGTTAATTGCCTTTGGTAATGGTGGATCAGCAGCAGATGCTCAGCATTTTGTGGGAGAACTAGACGGCCATTTCACAATTGAAAGGAAGGCTCTCCCTGCCATAGCTCTATCAACGAATACGTCATCAATGACCGCAATCGCAAATGATTACTCTTACGATGAAGTGTTCTCAAGGCCTGTCTCTGCGCTTGCAACTGACAAGGATGTTGTGGTGGGAATAAGTACCTCCGGAAATTCCAGGAATGTGATCAACGCAATCGCGGCTGCCAAAGAAAAAGGAGCTTATACTGTAGCGTTCACTGGGCGATCCGGCGGAAAGCTCAAAGACATGGTCGATCTCTTGTTCAACGTCGAATCGGATTTTACTCCCATTATCCAGGAAGTACACATTTCAATGATTCACATGATTTGCCTTGAACTTGATCGGCTTCAGGAAA
>JAKBQK010000380.1 GCA_021835265.1 Thermoplasmata archaeon | reverse complement strand
TACCTCAATTTGAGGTATTCCTCTAGGTGCCGGAGGAATTCCCTGTAAGTTAAACATTCCAAGTGATACATTATCCTTTGCCATCGCCCTATCTCCCTGGACAACGTGTATTGTTACCTCGGTCTGTCCATCTGCAGCTGTAGAAAATATCTGTGACTTCTGAGTTGGGATGGTTGTGTTTGCTGGTATGATTGGGGTTGCTACACCTCCAAGTGTTTCTATACCAAGTGTAAGGGGGGTTACATCAAGAAGTACAATATCTTTTATTTCTCCAGTAAGTACTGCACCCTGAATGGCCGCACCTATTGCAACACATTCCATTGGATCAACACCTCCTTCCGCTTTCTTTCCAAAGAAATCTTCTACAAATTTCCTCACATAAGGAATTCTAGTAGGTCCACCTACGAGAATTATCTTATCAACCTTATCTTTCGTGAGGTTAGCTTCTTTTAAAGCCTTCTCCAGTGGTTCCTTTGATCTTGCCACTATAGGAGCGATTAATTCCTCGAGCTTTGATCTTTTGAGTTTTATGAGCATATTCTTTGGTTCATTGTTAACAACTGTAAGGTAAGGAAGGTTAATTTCTGTCTCAAGAGTTGTTGAAAGTTCAATTTTTGCTTTTTCTGCTGCATCTTTCAGTCTAATCTTAGCTTTTTCATCCTTGCTTAGATCGACCTTATCCGTTCTCTTGAACTCATCCATGAGATATTTGATGATTGCATCATCCATATCTGTTCCACCAAGTTTTGTATCTCCCGATGTGGAATCAACTTCGAAAACGCCTTCTCCAAAGTCCATTACTGTGACATCCAGTGTTCCTCCACCAAGATCATAGACAAGGATCTTCATAGACTGATTTACTTTATCTATACCATAGGCAAGAGAAGCTGCTGTAGGTTCATTAATTATTCTTTTAACATTAAGACCAGCTATTGTTCCCGCATCCTTTGTAGCCTGCCTCTGATTATCATCAAAATAGGCCGGTACAGTTATAACTGCTTCTGAAATGGTTTCCCCTAGATATGCTTCTGCATCCCTCTTTATTTTCTGGAGAATATATGAAGAAATCTGTTGTGGAGTATATTCTTTTCCATTAATTTTATACTTATAATCCGATCCCATTTTCCTCTTTGCGGCATAAATGGTACCTTCCGGATTCAGAAGTGCCTGTCTTCTGGCTGGTTCTCCAACAAGAAGTTCGCCATCCTTTGTGAACGCGACATAACTGGGGAAAGATTTACCCCCAACAGATATACCTTCCGCACTTGGAATTATGGTTGGTTTCCCGGATATTACTACCGCAGCTGCAGAGTTACTTGTTCCCAGATCAATTCCTATTATTTTACTCAATTTTTTCACCTTTTTTTTGTACTATGACCTTTGATGTCCTGATTACTTCATTATTCAAAAGGTATCCCTTCTGAATCTCATGGACTATCTTGTTCTCTTCTTCCCCATCTACTATTCCCACAACTTCGTGGTGTTTTAAATCAACTTTATGCCCTTCAGCCTCAATGGTTTTTAGACCATATTTGGAGAGGGTATTGAGTAGATTATCTCTTAATGAAATCAGCACCTGGTTATCCTTTTCAGATGCAACTCCTGCATCAAGAGTGTCCAGAAATGGAAGAAGGCCCTTCAGAATATCCATTCCAGCAGTTTTCTTCTGTGCCTCAAAGTCCCTCTGAGATATCTTCAAATAATTTTGTAGGTCAGCTAGGTTCCTAAGTAAATCATTATTTCGTTTCTTAAGCTCGTCTATTTGATCATCTTCAATTTTTACAGATACTTTTCTCATGGAATTCCTTCTCTTGGCATTTTTTATGGAATTCTGTATGGGATTAATAAGAATTTCCATATTATCGGACGTCTCGGTCATTGGAAGTAAATATGTTCTTCATTATAAATCTTTTCTATTTTAGTGTCATATTTTATAGAATTATTCTTTCACTATTAAGCAGGATTTCACAATGTTTTGCACTTAAAAGAAAATTATGGATCATATTAAATTAATTAATTCTAAATTATGAAGTTTAAAAAATTCATTTCACTGGACAAAAGTAATTTAACCTGAGGTATTATTACACCACAGTGCTTGATTATTATTCTCTTTTAAGTGTTTCCAGAACCGCATCAGAAGACGAAATCAGGAGTTCATATAAGGTTCTCATAAAGAAGTGGCACCCCGATTTGGCCAAGGGAGATGCCACGATGAACGAGTTGATGGCAAGACAGTTGAACGAAGCATATGAGGTTTTATCAGACCCAGGTAAAAGGAGAGTTTATGATCTTTCACTGGAAAGGGCCAAGAATGAAAGAGAAAAGTGGATGCAATATGCCAGAAATCCAAAAAGAGATAATACTCCCAGGGAAAACACTGTTAAAGGGCCATCATTTGATAATTTCGAGGACATAGAAAGAAAAAACAGAACAAAACTTGAACGAGAGAGGTTAGATAAATGGATGGTAAACCTTTCAAGGTATATGGCGGATCATCAGTGGGCCAGTAATACATTTGAGAAGCTTTCTGAAAATCTGAAATTAAAAGCGATGGCTGGAAATCTCACACTTGAAGATGCATTCTTCATATACTGTACATTTCAAATGGAAAAATCCACAATGGGAATAAAGACAAACTATTTCAATTCAAAAAAGATCAAGCAGATCCTTGAAACCTCAAAAACGAGAGATGAAATGGAAGTAGGTATGCAACTAATATCGAAAGAAGAATTAATACTTCAGCTCTTCCTTAAAGTAAATGCAGGGCTATTCAAAAAGATAAAGTTAACAGAAGAGGAATACAGGGTTATACAGAAGTTCATGAAGTTTCACAGTTATCTTTTGAAGAAAAACGATGATTTTTTTGCGGGAGTTACAAAATTCTCTATTTCTAAAAACGAATGGGATGTTGCAAAAGAACTCATTAAAATGGAGGTTAAGTTTGACTGAAAAATTACCTAAATTAAATATACTTCTGCCAGTTTTAATATCTATTATAGTCTTATATCTGGTGTCACCGTTAATTCTAAAGAGCGAGGATTTCGTGACACTTTTGTCAATAGTACTTCTACTCGCACTCTTTATCTCCGGTTCATTTTATACTAGAGCTGGATCAGTGGTAGGTATAATTTTTCTGCTTTTTATCATTTCCACGGCTTATCTTCAGTCAATAAGTACAGATAGTTCATACATGGTAACAATATCGTTCATCACACTTTACGTCGGTATAATGTCATTTTCAACCTGGTTGTTTGTCATAGTAAACAAGAAAGTTGTTGAACCTATAAGGTCACGGGGGAGCAGAACTCAGGAAAAAGAAATTTTTGATGTAATAAATGATTTAGAATTTCTTGAGAGTCCTTAAGGTTCACACATATCCAGAACGCTGAAGTGCATCCATGCCTCCATCAACGTTATAAACTTCAAACCCCTTGTCAGCAAGGAAAATTGCACCGTAAAGACTTCTGTTTCCATGGGCACAAATAATGGCGTATTTCTTTTTTTTATCTAACTTTTCATACTCTATAAAGAGGTCATTCAATGGTATAAGATGAGCATTATCTATATATCCGGAATTCCATTCATATGGCTCTCTTACATCAATTACCTGATAATCTTCGATATGTTCTCCAAATTCATCAGGTCCTAGATTAGTGGCATGGGCTTCCTGGAAATTTCCTGCCTGCTTAAACTCTTTATACTTCAGGAATTGAAGTTCGTGTCCAATCTTACTCAGTTCACTGGATGCAACATTCTTTTCCTCATCGGATTCATATAGCACAATGGTAGGGCTATCTCTGGAACTGAGGAAATTTGAAATTTCTGGCGCCCATCTACCTTCAACATATGGAGCTAGAATCGAGTTTGGAATATGTCCTTTCATGTAGGATTCAAAATCTCTCATATCGAGTATCATCATTTCTTCTTTTTTCACTTTCTCAACTACTTTCTCTATGTCATCGGTCATAACAGATAATGAATACACTTAACTTAACGCTTTCTCCATAAAATTTTTATATTTTTTATTTAATCATGACCTTTGATCCATGAATCTTTTATACCTTTGCAAAACAGAAGGATTAATGGAAGGCTTCACATCAAGCATTGCTTCGTTCATGGAATTATCTGTTATGAACTCTTCATTGTTCCCTTCTACAGCCCTCAAAAAGGCTTTTTGAGTCGTGAATTTACATAGATATTCAAGATCTGCCGCGCTGTAACCCTCGGTCTTTTTAGCAAGTTCGTCAACATCTACCTTACCAAGTCTCTTTATTTTAGAGAGATAGTGTTGAAGTATCAGTTTCCTTGCTTCTAGGTCGGGAGGTGGAATGTAAATCATCCTGTCAAATCTTCCTGGCCTTGTCACTGCAGGGTCCAGTTGCCATGGGACGTTTGTTGCTCCGAGGATTACTACAGGTCTATCTGAGGAATCAGATGAAAACCCTCCTATTTCATTAAGAAACTGAGAAACCCCTCTTCTCGCTGCATCACTGTTAACCTGATCACGGGATGGAAAGAGGCTATCAAGTTCATCAAAGAAAAGAATGCAGGGAGACAGTTCTTTAGCCGCTTTGAACAGTTTAGTAATATTCTTTTCAAAATTACCAAACCACTGGCTGAACAGGCTTGAAGGATTAACGTAGATAAAATTCATCTTTGCCTCTCTTGCCAGTGCTCTTATAAGGAATGTTTTACCATTTCCTGGAGGACCATATAAGAGTATCCCACCTCCAAATTTTATATTGAATTCTTTTGCCAGATCTGGAAATTTCAATGGATATATTATCTGTGTGTACATTTCTTCTTTTACCTTTGTCATACCGGCAACCTCATCCATGGTGGGGCCATTGCCATTTTCCAGTGTCAGTCCGAGTTCTTCAAGTATTTTGATCCCGTCTGCATCCTCTCTGCTTCCCGAAGATTCACCCGATTTTAACCTCGTAATAGCAGTTTGGATAGATTTCATCTGTCTCTGTATTTTCTCCTTTTTTATCTGGTTATCCGTTCTAAGTTCATCGTTTAGTATCAATACTGCATCGCTGTAGAGAGACAGTGCTGTTTTTCTATCACCATCGTATTCAGCCTTCAGACCTTTTTCCAGCAATTCCCTTAATTTTTCATGTTCCATGTTCTAAATCTCCCTCATATACTCTTTATCTCCCTAACAGCTCCAAGGTTATCAAGATAAATTGAGAACATCGATTTACCTGAATATATCTTTATCCACTGCTTCCTGAAATCCCTTGATTTCATTACTTCGTCCGTTTCTATTTCGTCAATGAAATCGACAATTTCATTCACCCCATTTTCCTGTTCCTGTGTTAGGTATTCATCAATACCTTCGCCCACATAAGGACAGTTACCAAATTCATCTGCGATATCCTTATAACTTCCGGAATTTCCAGTCAGGATAGAGATCTTCTTTCCCATGGATTCAATGTAATTCTTATATATTTTGTTTATATTTATCTGGTCTATCAAATCCACATCAAGAACCTTATCTGCGGAATAATTCTTCAGGATTTCTCTGACAGGGACATTTTGCTGGTCTGTCAGTTCAGGAACGAAAGATTTCATATTCTGGAGTATTGTAGAATTGAAGTCCTGTATTATTTCTTCAATGTTAATGGTTGAAATTATTGAGTTCTTCTTTCTGAATCTCTTCCTTCCACTTTTAAAAAATAAGGTCATACCACCACCTACAGTCCCATCTGCAATTGTATCATAATCGAATCTTTTCTGAAATTCAATAAGGGAATTAGTGCAGTGTGAGTTGTATGGCCAGTATCCTGAAACTAAAAAAATTGTCTCAATATTTCCATAATTTTTTTCATCTCTTTTCGGAAAAAACTTTTTTAATATGGAAAAGGCAAGCTGTACAGTATCCTCATCGAGTGACTGCAGGTTCTTGAGCCTCGTCTTTAAAATAATGACTTTCTTGTTCATCAAGCTTTCTAAATTTGTTATTTTATTAAAAATTTCATTTTCCATACTCTTCCTCAATGTTAATAATATTTCACTTAAATAAATCTATTCTTTTCATGATGTAGAAATTAATATAAAGGGGTAAGTGCTTTTATTTTTGTAATAAAATGGAAAGTGAATGCATTACAATTTTCAGGAGAGCTCTTCAGGAGGCTGGAAGAGATTACATGGACATTGTTACAATGGACACGAGTGGCAGAAAGAGAATGATGAGAGATCTTGATAACTATTACTCAACCATAGGAACCAGATGCAGCGATAAAATTGGAATGGAAATGGCGAAGAGCGCTCTGGCTAATATAAAACTGGCACAGTTAAAGATATCACTCTCTTTCAGGAAAGAATCTGAAAACAAAACAATAGATGATCAGGAAATAGAACAGTACGTAAGGAAATTTACTGATGATGAATATGAGGCTGTGGAAAAACTTGAACATTTCTCAAAAATAGATTCAATGAACAGTGAGTCCATAAGGACACTACTAATAAACAGGGATGATCAGATATACAGGCTTATCAAGGAATGGTACAATGAGAATATGGAGAATTTCCTTTCCACCATAGATATACTATCAGGAAAGAATGTTAGAGGGGAGATCTCTCAGGCTATGGAGGAAAAATACAGAAACAGGTTCCAGAAAATTACCGAAGGTGTCATTTCGTTTATTCAGATTGATCCAGGTCAGATTAAGAAACTGTTTAACAATTATGAAAGAGTCTTGAAGATTTCACTGGACCTGGAAAATAAGAGATCTAAAATAGAGAATGAATTAACAGAAATGTTATCTGGAAATGAACTTGATCAGATTTATAACAAGGTAATGGAGGCAACAGTACTCCTGAAGAACAGAGATATGGCTTCACTTAAAAGTTTTGACATTGAGTCTCCTTTGAAGGAATTGAAGACCTTTGAAATTAAAATGAAAGGTAAGATAAACGAGCTGGAGAATGAAATGGGTAGACTCAATTCAGACCCTGACATATCTGGCAATCCAGAGTTAAGGGAAATAGAGATAAAGAGGATTCGATCACTGATCCGGGATTCAAACTATAAAATGGAAAATGATATAGAATCGCAGATTAGTACCCTGAATACGCTCAAAAAACTCATTGCGGTGTCAGGAAAAAGTGGAACAGGAGCCTTTGACTCCACATTTGCCTGTACTGAAGAAGAGGCAAGGATAAGAGAAGTTGCATTTTTCGAAACAGCAGAATCCTTATTCACAGACGAAAAATCCATAAGACTTTCCAACCCAAGAATGGATTTTGAAGGAAGTGTTAAGGTAAAGGACATAATTAACAGAAACACTTTCTCAGAAATGTACGAATTGAGTGGAGATGGAACATATGCAGTAGAAAGTAGGGCAATAATGTACCGTTACCAGAAGAGAAGGTTTCTGAGGAATGATGTCAGGATAGGAGTGGCCTTTATTTATAATGTTCATGAATCCGAGATTTACAGAAAGGAAGGAAATATGGGAATAGGAATAGATCAGCATCCATTTAATAATATTGATCTTGCAAGAATACTGGGTGTTTTAATCGAAACTTCCAACATGGAAAATTCCTACATTATAGCAGTTATAGGCTCTCCAAATGGTTTTGAAGATAGTGTGATTGATCAGGTTAAGAACTCATCAAATAATGGAGTTGATAGCAAGAATTTCCTTCTACTCCTCAGAGATATGAGAAATGGTAATGTTTATTTTAACGAAAATAACAGTCAATCAGTAGAGATCAGTAATATACTTATGGCAAAGGATCAACCTCCAGGCAAGGATAAGATAGAAAAGATAAGAAGGGAGACACTTGACGAATTGAAGATTTCAGGTATTGCAAGATTGAAATCCATAGGAAAGATGACAGACTGCAGTAGCAAGGACGTAATATACGTATGGAAGTTAATGGAAAAAGAAGGTCTTGGAATTCAGTCAAAAGTTCAGGATGAAGAAGTATTCAAGAAAAAGTGATTATTTATACAAAATCTTCATTACATTCCATGGATTTTTTGCAATGTTTGCTCGAAGATGAGGAATACAAAAAAAGGTCCACAGGTGAGCTAACATAATGCCAGGAATTCCACTTAACCAGTTCGGATATGGTGAAGAGATTGGATTAGTCATATTTCTCACGGTAGTGTGTTCTCTCATTCTCTTATCATGGTATCTTTCAATAAGTCATTATGTCAAAGAGGCCAATAAGAAGATACTGGGCTCTCAGGAGATTTATTATAGAAATCTCTCCCGTGGTTCTGTTGAAACTGGAATTTATGTGATTCTATCAATGATACCCTATATCGGTTTTATTTTTATGTTTTTAAGTTCATCTTCTATTTCAAGGATGAGAAGGGTTACTGCTGCCATAAATCATAACTTTTCCAAAGCCTCAAGGAGATATGTAATGGTATCATTCCTAACAGGACTGGGGATGTTTATCAGCACACTGGTTAGTCTAGCAGGAATAGGATTCCTGCATAATAGTACTTCCTTTGCTCAAATCTTCTACCTTGAAATACTCTGGTATCCCATATATTTTACAGTATCGGTTGGGACATTATTGTCAGTATCTACACCCGGGATAAGAGGTGCTACAGGAGTTGTAGGTACACTTTCTATACTTGCATATATGGGTGTAATCTTATCGTCAGGATCAACAATTTTTAATTATAATATTATATATTTTATTGAATTCACAGAAATCTTAATAGCTTTATTGTTTATGGTGAATTATCATACAACTAAGGTGCTTCATATGAAGATTGTCAAAAACAATACTGGCATTGCAGAAACCAATGTAACTAATACGATGTCAATGGCAGGAGATCCGGTTATTAATGAGGGGTACAAGCCTGAATTTAACCGTGATAAAGATCAGTCAGCAAATCAAAAGCAACAGGTCAATAGCAGTCAAAATCAGACTAATTATCAGCAGAGAAATGCAGTATCAACTATAAACACTAAATATGAACAGAAAGACGCAATTGCCATAATTGGACCACCAGCAGCCGGTAAGACCACATTCCTTGCATACTTTTTTCATTTTTTGCAGGACATTGAAGCGGCCATAAACGTGGAAGCAGATGTTGTGAGTGGAATAGACCTTATGGAAGAATATATAAACAGGATATTTTCCGAACACAAGTTCCCAGAACTCACTGCGAAAGACAGGGTTGGTGAGGTAGTCTTTCAATTCACGAAGAAGAAAAGATTTGGATCAAATAGAATATACTTGCGGATAAACGACATTGCTGGGGAAACGTTTAACAGTCTTCAGGGAGGTCCAGATAATGTAAGGAGAATGTTGATGAATACAAGATTTGAATACCTCCTGAAAGCAAAAGGATATCTGGTAATGATCGATTGTTCTTCATACCGTGAGTGGGCTACTCGGGATCTACAATATAGAAGAATCATTGAAACCATTCTTAATGCAAGGGTGGACAAAAAAAGCCGTCCAAACATAGCATTCCTTTTTACGAAAACAGATACACTTCCTGACGCAGTATTTAATTATTCAGCAATTGACCTCTTAAAATTATTGAGAAATACCTATGCATATATCACAAAAAACATAAAGAATCCATCAGCATTCAAGATATTCATAAAGACTGAAAGGGATCAAAATGGAGAAATTGTTCCAAAGTTAGATCTTGGTGTGGGTGGAATGTACGGAATAAACTTCGATCCTCAACTAAACTCAGGTTTTATCTTAATTGCAAACTGGATTAGTGAGGTAGGAGACTTATGAGTCTAATTAGCATTGTTGCAGACCAGGTCCTTTATGGTTGGGCGGAAAAAAAAGGGAGGTCAGGATACCAGTTCATTACACAGAGTTCCTCATTAAGTGAAGAGGATTTTAGCTACATAGAAAAGTACAGTATACCAATCGGTCTGAATAACATCGCATTTAAGGAGTCCAGAAGATTGTTAACATTACCGTCTGGAAAAGTCGCAATGAACTATGTAAAAAATATAGGCAAAGACATACATGGAAGGGATGGAGCCCTGATGAGTCATTTCCTTATTTTTGATTTTAAGAATTTTGTCGAGGCAAGAAAGAACCTTGAGGAACTGGACAGACATCATTTGAAAGGTATTGCTTCAGTTAAGGACATAGAAAAATTAAAACTGGCTAATGGCAATTTTATGCAACTTCCAGTAGTTAATATAGAGATAGATGTAAATGACCAGTCCTACGGAGAAGAATTAATATCAGATAAAAATCGAGAATTTTCCAGAGATGCACTTTATGGTATTTTCCTGAATATTTTCCAAAGCCAGATAAAAATTGGTGTTATATCCACTGATATCACTACCATGTTCAGGCAAATAATGACTCTTGAAAGTCTTTTTCCACCATGGATAGTACTCACTTATTCTACCTATGATTATCCGCCTTCGCAGGAAGAAACAATTTTCGATCTGGTGTGTACACTCCCTTCCACTGATAATAGTTCAAACGTTATCATAAATTATAATGGAAAGAATGTTGAAATTCCAGGTGAAGATAGCCTCATAAGATCTGTATCAAATGAGTATTTTCGACTAATTGAGACAGGAAAAGTTTACGATATAGGAAAATCAGACGACTTACCGCAGAGTAGTAATAGAACAATTCTGGCCAACATATTTATATCAAGGATAGTAAAATCTATATGCAACAATGCTGAGCCATCAATGGCAATTAACACAGCATTGAAAGTTTCAAACATGGAATCATATGGACCAAAGGAAGAATATTTCAAGATAGTAAGCGATATTATTAGAAAAAGTGGATTCAGAGACGATCTAATTGATGCTACTGTAAAGTATCTTGAAAATAACGTTGAGGAGGAAAAGGCAAAGGGATACGACACTGATCTAATTGACAACATGATGCCTGTGCTGATACAGTGTGACCCAAATACTGTAGGTGGTAGAAATCTCGTTCAGTTCCTAAAGAATATAAGTTTATCGAATTATGGACAGATAAATGAGATTCTTGTTGAAAACATGTTGAAAAGTGATTCAAACGTAAACATGGGTAGAACTTTATTTACCACAATACCAACACTTTTCAGGACGTGGTCAAAATATTCTACAAGCAGGAAGATGACGCCAACAGAGATCGATCAGAGCATTTCCATTCTGAAGAGTTTCGATATTGCAAGGAAAGACCTGTTCTCACTGGTTGAGGAATCTATAGTTGAAAACAAATTTGAAGATTTAGAATTCCTAAAGGAAGTTTTAGAAATTATTGCAAAAAACAATGAAGTATTTGATCAGAAAAAGATGTACAATCTCATCACGCAGGTAAAGAAAGGATTGGTAAAAAGAAAGGTTCTAATTCCACCAGAACTCAACAATATTATAGTGGAAATGATAGGTGGTGATGAAGAACCAACTGAAAAGCGCAGATTCAGACTGAGAGGATGAGAATGGCAAAAGAAAATATATTTAAGAGCAAGGAGGAACTTGCAACAAGAATTTTTAAAGAATGCAAGAAAATTGAGAAAAGGAGAGATATAACACCTGTAGAGAGAAATAACATAAAATATGTCAGGACACTCATAGAGTCAACATTCAAAAATCCAAGTGATGAGGTACTTCTTAGCAATTTGCTCATATCCTTAAGAGGCATAATAGAAAGCAGGAAGATTGATGAAAAGAACTTAGTTTATTTCCAAAATTCACTTTCTAAGCTGGAGCAAGAAGAAAGAGAGAAGAAAAGGGACAGAGATCTTGAATCGCTTATCAATCTATTCAAGTCAGATGTTATTGAAGACAGAACAAAGGGTTTTACAGAAATGAGTCAGTACGTCAAACAGTCATGGAGAGACGAATTCGAAATATATGTTCCAGAGGCTGTAAAAAACATGTCATCAGATCAAACAGAACTGGCTTTATCATCAGGTATATTCGTTCTTGAATGCTGTTCTTATAAGCCGGATATTTATAAGAAGTTTGAATCAACTCTCCTTTCAACTCTGAACTCAGCTGATCCCCAGATTAAAGCAATCATAATTTTAATGTGTTCGAGGGTTGGGGCAACAAAGGCCATTCAGGAGTTGATCAAATATTCAGATAACGACGAGCGGATAAATCTCAGAAAACTGAATATACCAGATTATATGATTAAATTCAAGCACAACGGAGATTATGCCTATCTGAATGATATGGTACGCGATGCAATTTTTACCATCGTGGATTCTACGAACGATCCATCCAATTACGTTAAAATGTCAGTCTCATATTCACTCTCTGGCCTACTTCGAGAAGGAGAGGAGTTTTCTTTGGTGTTTAAGATTAGACCCATAGTGGACATGGAGAATCTTGTCATAAATCTTAACGGACTTTTGGGCTCATTTGATGTGGTTGGTCAAACAAAAATATCATTGTCAAACCTGAAGATAAACGATTACAGAGAATTAGAATCAAGACTGATCCCCGAAACAAGTGGTCATCTAAAGGGAACAGTAGAGCTGCAAGCTTCAGACCTTTGGAGGGGAGAGTTAACTCTTGATGCCATATTTGAACGTAAAATAAACGAGGCGAAAAAGGAAACCAGTGTAATCGTTCACAGCAGTGATACTGAAGAACCCTCTGTTAAAGCTACAAAGCCAGAGCAGAGAAGAGAAAACAGTATCGATATCCTGATCAAAGACATACAAACAATGGAGGTAAGAAAGGTTGTTAATGCTATTGACGAACTAAAAAATTATGTGAAGGGAGACGAAAACCTTGAAAACAGGTTATCAGCACTTTCAGTTAATTTTTCTCTAAGGGGAACAGACAAGATAACAAGGGTAGAGATGGAGAATGTTATCGAAATAGCAGAAAATATAAGACACAGGTCGTGAAGTGAATAGAGATCTCAAAGGTAGTGGAGAACAAAAACTTGACATCAGGGCTTTACACAAAATATTTAGAATAATATCACCACTCTTTCTCATTCTGTACCTATTAATTACCTACTTTTATCTGAATTCCAGAGGCATTCACCTGAACGCAAACATTGAAAGATCGATTGCAACATTTCTTGGTATAGATAGTCATGTTGGAATTCCGTTAATATCAAAAATATTTCTTGCAATTTT
>JAKBQK010000148.1 GCA_021835265.1 Thermoplasmata archaeon | reverse complement strand
CCGGAGTGAAGGGCAGGGCAAGGGCAGCAGTTTCTTACGGGCTTATCGTAATATATATTGCAACGGTGATTTATGGCACGGCTCTTGCGATTGCCGTATCTAGGATTGTGATACCGTAATTATTGATGCACATAGCGTCCTATCACCTGAGGAAAGAGAACTTCTAAACTCTTTTAGAAAAATTGCATGAGAATCAATATTATTCTCCCTCTAAAGTGTATGGGTTGTGCTATTAATAGAACGTGACCAGGTTGACTTCGGACTGTTGAAGATATCCTTAGACTGATGTATAATTCTCGACACAATGTTCTGGGACGTATTTCTATATCCAATAGAGTGGGGCAGCAAACAAAAATTATTAACTACCGTAACGTACCTTTTTTATGGTTTTTAAGCCATTCCTAAGAAAATTGAATAGACTTAAGATTTTCGTCGTATCTCTCATAGTGATCATCATACTGCTTGAGAGTTTTTCCTATATCAATTTAAACGGCAATGCAGCGGTAGTAAGCAATGAATTTTCCAACCCAGACGGCTATTCCTATAGCTCCAACAGCGTAATTTTTCCTTCAGTTTATAATCTTTACAATTTCTCAAAAGAAATTCAAGGTGAACCGGTTGGCTGGATCTCTGCTGTTGCAGCCCAATCCAGTACATTTCTATTAGGGGATTCTGCCGGGTATACGGAAGTTGGAATCAACGGTTCTATATCACCGCTTGGTAATTTTCCACAAGGTACTCCACCGTTCATATCTGCAATTCCCAATGGTTTTCAAATGAGCAGCACTAACAATTTGCCACAAGGCGGAGTTCAACTATACTCTTTTTTTCCTGCGAACAACAAACTTGAACAAGAAACTACCTTGTTGCCATCTGACTGGACAGCTTCTGGTAATGGAACTGAGATAGTCAGTCTATGTTACGGGGATAATTATTCTCTTCTGATTGAGGAAAGCGCAACGAAAAATGTGATCCCAGAAATAGCTCTAATGACCAGTACGACATTTCAAAACATCTCCTCTAAATTTACAGATTTGTCAAGTTCATCCTTCGCAACTGGGTATGGGAATGGAGTTTTTCTGGTGATTTCAAATAGTCAGTCCTACATATATTACCTGACCAATAATACTGTCCTGGACATTAGCACACTTTTTCCCCTTGGAGGGCTCAGTGGATTGAATAGTCATGAAGTTGCATGGAATGGTACTGATTTCATTTTCCAAACAGACAACAGCATTCGTTCCTTGAATCCAATCAATTTAGCGGTTAAAACGCTTTACACTCCAAGTAGTGGTCAAATATATTTTGTTGAGTCCTTTGGTAATTACTACGAGTTTGGCGATGTTAACAACGGGTTCACTGAAATATATCAGGGGAATGGGTCCAACGTGGAACAAATTTATAATCTTTGGGGAACAATAACTGATTCTGCATTTTTACGAAATACATTTGTATTTGTTGGACAGACACCAGGATTGCCACAAGTTTTATACATGGCGACAAACAGGACAATAACAGGGAATATAACAATAAAAGTCAGTCCAACTAACTCTCAGCTGATGGTCAATGGGCAAACATATAATGCCACAAATGGATATTTAGAACTTGACGGAGTTCCTAGACAGGTCTACAATATACTTGCTTACAATCCAAGCTATGACTACTCCTTCAAATCTTATACACTTTCGACATCAAACCTTTCTATAGACATTGCTTTGAACAATACCGAATCGGGAATCGTCAAGAATTATCCGTATTCTCAAGTGGGGCCAAACAGGCCGATGGTAACACTTGAAAATGGGTCGGTTATAAAAGAGGCTGGACACTTTGGAAAGATCGCTTTTGACTATTCCAATCCAGATATAATATACGCAGCAACCGGACCAGGAGTCGTGATGGGTTATGGTCCATATGGTGATGACGGCATTTATAAGACAATTAACGGAGGAGTTACGTGGACAAGAGCTGACTTTGGTCTTCCAGGAACAATGGTTGATGCCTTGTTTATGAATCAGTCCAATCCGGCTGAGCTCTTAGCCGGCCTATTTGAGTCTGGAATTTATAAAACTGTGGATGGGGGCAATTACTGGTATAAGGTAGCTAATTATACAAATATTTCCAATTTTGTATCGGTAAATTCTACAATTTATGCAGGTTATGGAAACGGCATACCGGGAAACATAGGGGGAGTTATCTCAACAAACAATTTTGGTGGTTCTTTCAAAGATTTGATAAATTTTACCTATCAGGTTGCTTATGTTACCGCTTCAGAGAATTATGTTTATGCCCTGCTTTTTAACGACTCTCTATACTTTTCACATAATTACGGTAATTCCTGGAACCTCTCCAACACATTTCCAGCTTTTCAAGGAGATGTACCCATGTCAATAAGTGCATCTCCTTTCAATCCAAATGAAGTTTTTGTTAATTTAGCTGCCGGGAACGGCGAGGGAACGATTGTATCATATAACAATGGATATAATTATTCACATTTTACTGCGCTTCCACAGGTAAGGAAAATTATGTTTGATCCCCTTAACAGTAGTATTATTTGGGCTGGAACCAGCCCAACCCTGTGGTATTCTAACAACTCAGGAAAAACATTCTATGTCATCTTTAATATTTGGGACCTGCATAATTTTGAGTTTGATCCTCTAAAACCCAACCTTGCTTTCGACATAGCAGATCAGGGAATATACGAAACAACTAACTTTGGCTCTTCCTGGAATTCAATAAATGGAAACCTTGAAAATTTCCTGACTTACGGTGTAAGTGTTAGTCAAAACGGAGAGGAACTTTTTGTTTCAATGCAAGATTATGGGTCTTTAGAGTCACATAACGGGGGAATTTCTTGGAATTATGGCCTTTTATCCGGACCATTGTGGCCTGCAGAAGGAACTGTTTCTTACATTAATCCATATAACTCCTCAATGATATATGTTTATAGCTCGGGAAATGGTTATTTAGCCGTTTCTTCTGATGCTGGTCTACTGTTCTCAAAGGACCTGAGTTTCACTAACCATCAGGGTGAGTCAAATGAGATATTTGCGCAGATCCCGGGATCTCAGGGAAACATATATTTTGGAAGCCCAAATGGAATTTATAATGGTACAGAACAAGGGAAGGTTTGGAATTTATGGAATGGATCGCCAAGCGACATTTTGAGCCTAGCAGTAAATCCTAATGGGTATATTTATGCCTCCAACTATTCTGGCATGTATGTTTTTGATGGCCAACGATGGCTTGAAGCTTCTGGATTAAATTCCCCAGTTGTTTCAATTGCGATTGAACCTGGCAATTACAGTAAAGTAATAGTGGTAACCGGGCAGAGAAATAACCCTGAAATGTTTGAAAGCTCTGATTATGGTGAGACCTTCCAGCAAGTAAATACTAATTTAAGCGGTTGGGTTGGTTCTCCTTATTTTAGTCAAGGTTTTGGTGCATCTCTTCAGATTGGGTTCCTAAACATATCTCCCTATCCTTTGCTAGCCATAACAAATCATGGTGCGTTTTTGTCCACTGATATGGGACTTGCCTGGCATTCTATTTCATATAATCTGCCTTCAACAGAAATAACAGGATTTGATTTTATTAATGATACTTTATACTTATCTACTTATGGGGGCGGAATTCAGGCTATCTATAATTTCTCATTTTCTATGCTCCCTGGTACTCTTATAGGTGCAGTAGGGGCAAATGTATCAAGCGTATTATTGAATGGGACACAATTATCACTTCATTCTGATCGATTTATGGATTTTGCTCAGCCAGGAACATATGAATTGCAAACTTTCAATATAAGTGGAGTGGAAATCAACTCTCAAATAATCAAAATCTCTTCTTTTAATACTACTTACGTGAATTTTACAAATCAGAGTCCCAGTAACTCATTGACCTATACGGTAACGTTCAAAGAAACGGGGCTTCCTTCCGGAGCGCCTTGGTATGTAAATGTTACAGAGAGCGACGGTACTTCATACAATTCAAATGCAATCACATCTTCGACATTTTCATTTACATTGACAAATGGATCATATTCATACACAATAGCTTCTGCAAACCAGATTTATGCTCCTAATCTGACATCAGGATCGTTCACTGTTAATGCTTCCCCGCTTACAATAAACGTAAACTTTATTGAGATAATGTACAATGTCACGATACAGGAATCAGGTCTGCCTTCGAATACACAATGGAACCTGACATTCAAAGGGACTACTTACCAGCTCACAAACTCCTCTTACATCTTCTCGCTTCCGAATGGAACATATTCCTTTGAGGCAACTTCGCATGATTACAAAAATATTTCCGGCACCATAACGGTAAATGGTTCATCCTTCTCATACACAATAAAGATGGAACTTCAGTTATATGAGATAACATTCAGCGAAACAGGATTGGCATCCGGCTTGTTCTGGTATGTCAATTTATCAGGAATGGCATCTTCAGGCCCAATTGCATCTCAATCTTCCTATACAGTGGACTTGACAAATGGGACTTATACATACTCGATCTCGACATCAAACAGGACATATGCGCCTTCTTCATCCCTGAATTCACTCACAGTAAATGGATCCCCTCTCGGTATTGTTACAAATATCATCGAGGTAACATACAATGTCGTAATCTCAGAATCAGGGTTACCATCGGGTCTTTCATGGTATATGAACCTATCAAATGGAATATCCTCAGGCCCAATAACCCGATCTTCGTATACCTTCTCGTTGACCAATGGAACTTATACATACACAATAGCTTCTGCAAACAAGATATATGCTCCATCACCAATCTCATCTACATTTTCAGTAGATGGAACTCCAGTTTCGCTTTCAACTACATTCTCACTTGTAAAGTACACTGTAACATTCACGGAATCTGGTTTATCCTCAGGAGGGGTTTGGTATGTTGATCTCACAAACGGAATCGATTCAGGTCCGATCACTAGTTCATCCTATACATTTTCTCTGACGAATGGTTCATACTCATACACAATATCAACTTCCAATAAGACCTATTCGCCATCACCATCCGCAGGGTCATTTATTATAAATGGGAACCAGTTATCAGAAGCTATTGTGTTCTCAAAGGTAACGTATGTTATTACTTTCATGGAAACAGGATTGCCTTTAGGGGTCAATTGGTACGTGAACGGTTCCGGTCTATCGGGATACGAATCCTCGCAAGCCAACCTTTTATTCAGTCTAGCTAACGGTACATATTCATTTACTGTAACTAACCTGACCAGCTATTACACTACAACAACGCACTTCACTGTTGTTATAAGCGGCAAGAATGTTACTGAAAATGTGGATTATTACCACTGGGCATACATCACAGGCTCAATTTTCCCGGCAAACGCTAATCTGGACGTAAACGGGAAATCTGTTTCTCTGACTTCATCGGGATCATTCAACATAACAGTTCCGAATGGAACCTATCATGTAATTATATCCAGTTCTGGTTACATATCATACTACATCAATTTCTCATTGAATTCTGGCAATGCAAAAAATCTCATAGTCAGTTTAGTGCCAATATCTAGTCCCTCTGTTCCTTCAAACACTGAGCTGTATGCCATAATAGGTGTCGTTATTGCAATAATGGTCATTGGCGCTGCAATAGTATTGGTAAACAGGAAAAAATAAAATAAATCTGTACAGTAAAACCATCCAATCTATTCGACAAAGTAACTGCACAACAAAACCTAACCAGTACAGCTTAGTGCCCACACTTATAAGAAGCTGGGATTCTCTAAATCCATGAAATCGGTGAGATCACAACTTCTGCCGGCCTCCCTTATATTAGTTAAACCATTCATGGCGGAGATGGATGAATCCTGCATGCCGAAATCCTATGCGAACCTGTACATTATGTATGGAGATGGATCAAGCGCATTACGGGAAATGATCCTGTTCCTGGGTTTACGCACAGTTGTTATATTGTCCTTTATGACCTCCTTTCCCTTGCACTCCGATTTCTGCCTTACCTTGCCAGTCTAATTATCCCTCTAACTGGTTACTTTATAAAGATAAACATTGTCTCCCCTTACAAGTCTTCGTATGTGTGGCAATGTAGCAGTAATCACAATGCACAATATGAGTAACTTTCTTTTTCCAGATCCAGTCAAATACGATATTTTCCGAGAAGTGTAGTGTCATTCTAGAGCAAAGATAGAGTATAAAGTATTAGCCCTATAAGCTCAGAATAATATCCTAGTCCAATTATATAAGTGTTTGCCGTGTCTAAGATTGTGATACCTAAGAAAATTCTGAGCCATCTTCAAGATTGGGAATGAAGACTGCTTAATCTGTAAGATTAACCAAAACAAGATTTTGAGCTAAATGATGACGGTAAAATGCAGAAGCTCATTCACGAAAATGCACATCAACTCAAGGCTGAGAACAGTCTTCGTTTTAATTAGAGTTAATGAGAATCCTCATTATGATGATGTGGGATCATAATTTTATTGTTTAATCAGGTTTCCTAAATCCTTTTTCATTATGATGTTTGTCGCGTAGTAACCAAGAGATTCATACATTGATATTGCAGCCTTATTGTGCCCAAACACATGAAGACTTATGCCAGAGGATCCTTTTTACGCTGCAATTTTCTCAAGCTGTTTTAATGCGACAGATCCATAACCTTTTCTTCTGAATTTATCGTGTATTATTATGTCCCAGATATATGATCCGTTGTGTTCTTTGTTATTCCATTCGACCCATAAGACACCCACTTTATCTTTATTTATGGAATCTACTGTTGACATTATCGAGTGACCGGAAGTTCCCCTTCCTTCAGGTAAAAGATTCATGAAGGGCTTCGTGGACAGATCAAATGCTTCGCTCTCTGCCCAGTTACCTGACTTCACTTTTTCTTTTGCATATTCAAGTATCTGTGATTTTAAGTAACTACGGAAGTCATCTTCGCTAATAGGTAATAATTCAACTGGGGATTTATCTGCCATTACTTCCCAATTCGAATGATATTAATAATAATGAATGCTCCAAAAAACCTTTGGATCTGAGAGACCAGTATCTTACAGGACCTTTTCAATTTTATAGCTGATCTAATACACTATCATATTTTAAACACGATTGAATTAATATAATGTAATCATGATAGAAGGATCTTTCAGTTGATAACGTTGCATCCACATAGAAGTGTGGAACACCAGACTGAGGTGCCACTTTTATCGGAAAAGTCTAAGGTCAATCCACAAATCATTACACATGATAGTTGTACAGAACCACATTAAAGTGAATTCGAAATATTCTGTGGATTTCGAAAAGGCCTTTTCGGGCACGAATGAGCATCTATCAGGTATGAAGGGTTTCGTCAGGAATGAGTTACTGAAACCTGTCAAGGGTGACAGTTATATAGTACTCACATACTGGGAAAACTTGGATACATTCAATGTATGGACTCAAAGTGACGCATTCAGGCAGGCACATTCCAGAAAGCATCCAGATGATATATTCATCGGGAAGAGCGAGCTAACGATCCATGAGGTCGTGAAATAGGAATTTCTGCTATCTTTGACTTTTCCTATAAACTTCCGACAAGAATTCTTTTTACAACTGAACCTTCCACGTTTCAAATTTCTCATTAAACGTAATTTAGACCTATTCCAATGAAAAAAAAGATATGAAATTAAATGCTCTGTATCGCGGGCTCAGCTGATTAAAAAATATGGTTTGATGTGAAAGAGTTCAGGTTATAAATTAAGTCCCCCATTAAATTCACCCATCCTTGGATTCTCTATTTTTGTTCTTATCAGATTCTCATCCTGCAAGTTTGCAGCCCTAAATCCATATCTGATGAGTAACCAAACAAAATCATTGTTGTTAATTCTTGCATTAAATTGACTGTTTGGGAACCTTGGTGAAACAACCATGCTCTCTAATTTTACAGGAATTTTGTTGTTTTTTCTAAAATAAATTCTTAGTTCACTACCCCATTTATTTACACCAGGTTTCCAAACATAATAATTTACGTCATCCTTAATAAGGCGTACACCGGCGAGATTCACATATTTAGTTTCAATGGTCGCCCGGTTATCTGGATGAGTTTCTATATCGAGTTTTGTTATTCTAGACGGTGCAGCCAGATAACCCAGAACAGTAAAAAAATCAGTATCGTTTTCATCAATCATGTAGTTATGATAAAAGCATAGTATGTAATTATTACGTGCTTTAATATTCTAATTTAACTAACTTATACATTTGTGTAAGCAATATTCATTATTGCACGCAATTAAGTTTAAGTATTTGCAGAACGTCACCATTATGATCGGAACGGCAAATTCTGAAATAATTGATAAAATTTTGAAGTCGCTCGAAGACGGTCCTCTGTACATTAAACAGATTTCACTCAAGGCTTCAGTTTCTCCTAACACGGCCGGAAAATATGTGGATATTTTAGCCCAAACTGGAAAGGTAAAGGTCGAAAGATATGCCAGTACAAAACGAGTCAGCCTTCCAAGGATGTGAGTGCGCTGAATATAAAACATGAGCTACAGGAGACTATTCAAAATACCGTAACCGAAGATTATTATAACAATATCAACAAGATACCAGAAAAGCTAGGGATAGAACAAAAAGATCTAGGTGCATTCTACACTGACAAAGATGTGGTGAATTATATTTTGCAGCATCTTGAAGTTGGCCCAGACACCACGATTCTTGATCCGGCTTGTGGGTGTGGATCGTTTCTATTTCCTCTATACCATATGGCAGTTTTTAGAAAAAAACCGTATATGCTAGATATCTACGGCATCGATATTGATGAAAGGGCTGTAATTTTCACAAGAAATGCCTTAAAATCCATCATGGGAAGTCAATCAGAGAAAATAGCAGAATCTCATGTGATACTCGGGGATTTTCTTTTCAACAAGTCCCTAGGAAATTCCTTTACTTCAGAAATTGACATATTGAACGATGTAAGGAATAATGGTGGATTTGATTATATAGTTGGAAATCCACCATACAACGTTAAAAATGTTACAGAGAAGAAAATAGAACTGGTCGGGAGTCTTCATAGAAAAATTGCAGACAAAACAAAGAATATGCCTATTTACTTCATTCTTAGGGCTATTGAACTTCTGAAGGAAGGTGGAACAATTGCCTTTGTGTTACCGAAGTCATTGCTTTATGTTAAAAAATACGACGACTTTCGGAAATATATACTGCATAATTTCACAATTACAAGAATTGTGGAAATAGGAATAAAGTTCAAAGGGGTACGCGGGGAACAAATCATTGCCTTTATAAAAAAAGGCCGGCCAACTATAAACTCCAGTATAGAATTTATCTCTATCTATAAGTCTTCCATTAATTTGAAGCAGGTCCCATTTTCTGTGTCGCAAAAATATTTCTTGGATAAGCCCTCGTTGCCAGTATTTTTAGATCCAGACATCTTCAAGGCTGTGGAGCACATAAATCAAAATTCAGATAGATTGGCCAATTTCACTGAGTATAAAGTCTTTAGAGGTTTACCTTTAAACATTACAGAGATTACTGAAAACTCACCGGAAGCCAACAGGAAATTTGATAATCGCTGTATAAGAGGAAGGGATATAGCTAAAGGTCACCTCAAAAGAATCTGTTCTTTCAATATAAAGTCTACGGAAAACCCAAAGATAGAGGAATTGAGAAAACCAAAGATAGTTATGCAGAATATTTACTCGTCAGAATCTGGAATTATCTCTTATTTAGATGAGATTGGAGTGATTACCACCGAGACCGTAACTAATGTAGTGATATCGAATCACACCAAGCTAAAGTTTTTTTATGCGCTTCTTAATTCTAAACTAATTAATTTCTATTTATTTAATTCAATATTTTCTCAGTCCAAGCTTACTATGCACATGGACGGGTATTATCTAGGTCAGATTCCAGTGGTATGGAAGGAACACAGTAACGAGATGCATGAAATCTTAGAAATAGTCGACAAAATACACAACTGCAAAGAGTCGGAACTCAAAGAATTGTTTTCGAGAATTGATACCTTAGTATACAGTTTATTTGGAATGGACCCACAGTTAATTAAAATTGTTGAAAATGCTATGTCATTTGTTCTGTCCAGAAGGAGCATGTGGTAATCCTGGCCGACAGACTTAACGACCTAGACGGAAGGACTTGGCTTCAGTATTCCTTCAGTATATGGCGTGATATAAAGAAGAGCCCGATAGACCTAAATGGAGATCATCCTGCATCTTTTCCAGTCGAATTGTCGGCTAGGTTAATCAGAATGTTCACACATAAGGGAGATACTGTCATAGATCCGTTTATGGGTTCAGGATCTACGATGGTGGCCTCACTGCTAGAAGGTAGGAACGGAATAGGGGTAGAACTGTCCAAGGAATATTATGATTTTTCCAAGAATAGGGTAGACACACTGACACTGGAAAAAATTGGTAAACCGGAAATTTCAATTAGGATGTTCAATGATAATGTCTTAAACTTAAGCAAAAATATTATGCGAGAAACAGCAGACTTCTGCGTTACGTCACCGCCGTATTGGGATATCCTTAACATGAAAAGAAGTGCAGACAGGAAGGTATCCGTAAATTACTCAAATTCCTTAGATGATCTTGGAAATATAAATGATTATGACGCTTTTTTAAAGAAACTCGCTTCAGCATTCTACGAAGTCAATACCATACTAAAGCCAGGGGCACATTGTGCCATTGTAGTAATGGATATAAGAAAAGGTGGGAATTTCTATCCTTTCCATTCGGACGTCTCAAAAATTATGATGGATTTGAATTATCAGATGATTGATGTCATTATCTGGGACAGACAGAGGGAGTACAACAATATGAGGCCACTGGGTTATCCATATAGTTTTATCATAAACAAGGTGCATGAATATATTTTGTTGTTCAGGAAGCGAAGATAATGACAATGGTAAATTCGGAGATAAGTTATCTAATGGGTGGGATCTTTGCAAAAGGCCAGATAAATAGGTCACATGATTTAACAAAAGTGATAATGGAATTACCACATAAGAGCCTAAGGATAAACGGTAAAGATCCACGACTATACGTGGATGCTAGTCTCCTTAGGATACAACAGAGGATCCAGCCAGTTGTTGGCAATCTCCTTAATATAACCTCTGGAGCTCATTCCCATATCATATCTTTCTCTAAAAATAGCAGAGACTTTCTAATAGATACTATAAATTACTATGTCGGAAACTTTTCTTCATTTAAAGATTTTAGAATACACTCGGAGATCTTCAAATGGGAAGAAAGGTTCAAAATTGAATTCCTTAGAGGGTTTGGTGACTTTACAGGACATGTAAGAAGCAGTGACAAGGCTTTTAAAAAGAAAACAGAACCGGGAGGTCATAGAGTTTATCTGGAAATGCCTGAAAATTGGTTCCTTGTCGTCGACATTTGCAATCTACTTGCAAGCGTGAACGTCCCTGTACAACAGATAGATTGGGCTCATCCAAATTTCAGAGATCCTGCATTGAAAAAATATAACGAAGGAAAGAAATATTTTTGGAAAAAGGAACATCAAATAAAAATTTATGATGAGGAGTTTCTAAAGATTGGTTTCAATATTCAACACAAGGATGAGAACTTGCAAAGACTGGCCAAGGAAAACTTAGCTTCTGAAGGTGGTGAACATAAGCATCATATATTCTACTGGAATAACATTATTAGAAAGAAAAATAGGCCTATCCATCCTATGGAGAATGATACCAGTCTGCCTGCCCAGATAAGGGGGATGCATTTTTCATCTTGGACTGAAGTTGCGAAGATACTGGGCTATTTTAAAAACGCTTGGACGGAGTACGATTAGGTTTGTCTGACCATGAAGAGGAATTATATCCTGAAATAAGAAGGTGGCTCATTAACTATTTGGAAGAAAAATACGGAAAAGACAAATGGACTGTTCTGGTAAGTGAGGATTCCCACAAACATTTTATTGAAGACGCCTTAAAAAGAATGGGAATAAACAGAGGATTATTTACAAGGCTCAAAATAAAAGTTGATATTGTGGCCTCTTTAAAAAGGGGGAATAGAGAAGAGCTGGTTCTCATGGAAGTGAAAGTCCCGACTACTACACTTAAAGATCTAGGCCAGTTGTGGGGATATACTCAGTTGATCAATCCATTGGAATCGTTCCTGATATCGCCAAATGGCACCGGGACCCTTGATGAGCTATACCATGTGATGGACAAGGATGATCTTTTTGCATATGGGGCAAAAGGTGAAAGGAGAATGATAGTTGGTCGCTGGGACTCAGTAAGAAAAACTATAGACGAATCCACTATCATTCCGAAGGGATGGTTCTAATAAACCAGTACCATAGTTTATAAAAATTAACACCTATTTCGATTGTGATCTATATTTATGAGCAGTAAACTTCGTATTTTTCTCCTCTTTCATACTATTAAATTTACACCCACACGATACTGAACTGAGTCCCAAACATGAAAATATTAAAAATAGGTTTAGTCTTATACTTTATCAGCGCAGTAGAAAAGCATAATCCTGTTCAGAGATAACCCTAAATGCCACTCTATCTCCTTTAGCTCCAAACTTATTGAATCCCGGGAGTTTCCTTATCGTTTCTAGGGGTATCACAATATCCAACACTTTCAATCTTCCTTCATCTATTATATTTCTGTGTTTAAAGCAGAATTCTTCCTCTTCGTTGCAATCATCATCGCAATAGTAATATTCGTCTTGTTTCACCGTTGCATCAACTGTTATCGCTTTTTCAATTTTATCATATAGTAAGAGTTTGGTTCTTCCGCCGGCCATATAAGGTCTGGGGGTACCCCATTCAAACTTATTGCCCCCAGAGCACCCATGGCTAGATTTCCATTTCCCAGTCCGCATCAGTTCTCGATAGTCTTCTTCCAAAGGGTACTCTTTCTTGTTGTAGACTCCGCTTTCATCTCCAAACCATATTTTACAAATAATTCCAAAGTTTTGTAGTCTCCGTGCTCCATTTACATCAGTTTCATAATTCATTTTCTCACGCCTTCAGTATCTCGCTTAATACGAACACATCTATGTTGTCGGTGTCAAATGATAATACATATCTTCCGTT
>JAKBQK010000217.1 GCA_021835265.1 Thermoplasmata archaeon | reverse complement strand
ACGGTCTCCTGAGGGGAAAAAATCTCCTCAGGAAATACTCTCCACAGGATGTGCTTGAACACCTTGGAAGAGTATTCATGCTGAAGATAGGAGAGGAGTGGAAGATATCAGAGATACCCAAGAAATCCCGGGTTCTGATTGAAAGCATGGAGATTCCTATTATGCAAAACAGCGGGAGTTAGAGATTAAATTGTTCTTCGCAGTTCTCATTAATGATTGTAACGACCTCTACATTTATTTATATTAGATGATAGAATATTTAAATTAAATAGAAAATGAACATATGTTAAAATTAAATTACTTATTTGAAATTCTCAAGTGTAACATGAAAAAAATAGCAATAATTAGCAACAGATTTTTGTCAGAAGACCTAAGAGGATCAGAGGAGGTTCAGAAAAATTTGACAAAAATGTTGGAAAGCGAATTCACAATCAACATCCTAACCTCCGATATTGTTGATTTAGAACCACTTACTTCTCCTCTTTCAAGGAGAATTAAAAGATCAGAAATAGTGCTTTCAGATTCATCAAAGGTATTTAGATTTAAATCTCATCCCTTCGTAAGTTCATTTGCTTTCCTTGGCTCTACTCTTTTTTCTAAACTACCTATAAATACTCATAACGAGATAAAGTATTTTATTGACTTGCTTCAAGTTATAGGATGGGGCCCACTAATTCCAACTATCCAAAAGCACATTTCAACGTTAAAGTATGATCTAATCATTGGGTCAACTTTCCCAAGTACTCCATCCTATATTGCTTTTAGAGCAGCCCAAGCTAACAATATTCCTTTTATTTACTCACCATATTTACATTTTAACTTTCAAGAAGTTATGAAAAATGAGATCTTAAGAATAATGATCAAAAAATCAACAGCTCTTATTGCCTTAACAAGTTTTGAAAAAAAGAAATTAATATCGTTGGGTGCTGAAGACAAATCTACTTTTGTAATACCACTTTCTTATGATCTAAATTCTAATATGGGGTTTCGGTTAGACATGGATGAGGCAAAAAAACGACTCGGATTAAGCGATAAATTCATCATATTAACAGTACCACATGAGCATAAAGGTGGATTGCAAACTCTAGATGCTGCTGCTCTTTTAAGTGACAAATATGACAACATTTATGTTATTTCGATCGGAAATACGAAGAATAATTATAACCGGCATGCAATCAATTTAAAAAAAAGATACAAGAATTTTAATTTTATCAATTATGGATGGGTTGGTACACAAACAAAGTTTTTGTTGAATTCTGCTGCAAATGTTTTTTCTATGCCAAGTATTACTGACTCTTTTGGGCTATCTTATTTGGATGCATGGTCATGTGATACCCCCATTATTGGTGCTCGAGGTTCAGCGGTGGAGGACATTATCGATCAAGGCATCAACGGTTACTTAGTCACCTTTGGAGATGTAAATGAATTATTTTTATATTTATCAAACCTGTATCAATCATCACAAATATCTTCAGTAATGGGAAAAAACGGCCATTTTAAGATAAAAGAGAAGTATGATCCTGAATCAGTGAAGAATCAATACTTAGAAATAATAGAATATGCAATGAAATAGAACTAATTAGTAATCTTTCTGAAATCTCTTTTACTAAAATTAGTGATTTTATATACTTTGGCAACTATGGATTTTTTCTGGAGAGAATAAGAAAGAATTCACAATTATACCCCTATAATAAAAAATAACAAAGTTTAAAATTACTCACTTTGTGGAAAATTATATCTAAAACACATAGTGGTAATATAATAGACTATCACTTAAGTTCATAAAATGGTCAAATAGATGATATTACAGTACGAGGGTTACGTACATATCCATAGTAAAAAAGTTTAACTTGCCAGGTCAACCTATGCCTATCTTTTTTTTCAAACATTATAATTAAATTTTGTTTACACGTCGCACAAATCATTATCATGAAAATTACAGGGGATTTTTAAAAAAGATGAGTATAAAGAAAAAGGAAAATAAAGGAAAATGTCAATATGTTAATATATTTTATATATGTGACATCTGTATACCAATCCAATTATAAATATAGGATAGATGAATTTAATGGAACACTTTGAATATTTATTAGGATCTTATGGTTCGTTGTTTTGGTTTATTAAATTAGGTCAAACATTCAAAAAATTAAGAGAATATTGAAAAAAATGCTCGTTTAATAAACAAATATAGCAGTTGTCAAATGTCAAGACTGACTCCATTGATCTAATAATACTCTAACGAATATGCAATTAGAGGAATTCTTGCACGTCATCATGATTCTCTTTTAAAAACCTTAACTTCGTAAAATTATAGGGATTAGTAATTTCAATCCTTCACAATTGCTTATATTTATTCATCTTCTTAACAGAAATGTTTATCTTTACCTAATCCCTATAGGGATTATGCAAGATTGGGTTTCCAGCATCCTGGAGGAGGAGAGGAGAAAACGCAACATTCCACTGGAGGTCAAGTTCCTGAACGGGAATTATTACCTGTACCATTCCACTTCCAAATATGACAGGGAAACACATGGGCCAAAAAAAGTTTCAGAATACATA
>JAKBQK010000332.1 GCA_021835265.1 Thermoplasmata archaeon | reverse complement strand
GTTTACTATGCTTTTCTGTGTTCCTATAATTATGGAAAGAAATTTATTAATGATGAAACAAGGTGTAATTATGATAATTAATGTTTTTTAAATGGACAAACATTTAGACATTTTAAGGTTCTCTAGCTGTGAGAACATACCTTCTCTAAAAGTTCAAGAAATATATCCATAATTTAAACTTTTAATTTTGCACTACTTCACTTCCATCTACCATTAGCCTTACTGGTGAGAGTAGTCTTTTAAATATTTCCACCTTATGCTTTTCTGTATTCCTAATTTCAAGATCAAACTTTCTAGAAGGCACCAAATTGGGTACATCAATAACTCTTTCACCATCGACCTCTATTCTAATATATTTAAGAAAGGGGTTTGCGTTTACACTTATAACATGTTTTTCATGATATCCTATTTCGAATCTTGCTTTTGACATTATTGTTCTAAATTTACTATCCATCGGAAAATTATAAACTTTCTTAAAAAACATATTCATTGGCTACATAAGATAAGTATTTATGGAGTTGAGAAAGATGATCGAAATACATCTCTTCTTTTCCACATTGATTGTAAATTTAGTATTCACCATAAATATAATAAATAGCCGGAAAATGAAAGAATTATCTCAACATTTTATGTCATAGATGTCTAAATATTTTGTATAAATGATTTAAGTATAAAGATGTAATGTAAGGATATCCTTACATTACTATTGGAGATGAAATAATGAGTGAAGAACTTAATTATCAGGCCGAGAATGGAATTAATAACCGGGAGTCTAGAACCCAAATGATAATTTTAGGTTCGGGTATATTTATTGCAACCTTCGATCTGGCTGCAATTTCCATTGCCATGCTCGTTCTAAAGGGTATATGGCATCTGTCACCAATAACTGTTACCTTAATCGGGGCTGCAGCATTAATAGGGGCAATTTTTGGTGGTTTTCTTGGCGGATTACTGGCAGATAAGTTTGGAAGAAAAGGCATTCTGTTTTTAGATTTTGTGGGATATTTTATCGCATCTTCTCTAAGCGCCATTTCCCCAAATGCCTACTGGCTGATTTTCTTTCGGCTTATTGTCGGCTTTGTAATAGGAGCAGATTTTGCTGTTTCCTTTCCTCTTATGGCTGAAATTAGACCAAGAAAAACCAGAGGAAGGGATATGGCCATGGTAATGATGACTGCTAATTTTGGCATGGTACTTGCATATGGAATAGGTGGATTCTTCCTTGGAATAAACAACAATGGATGGAGATATGTGCTCGTATCTGGTGCTGTCCTTTCTATTCCAATTCTAATAATACGATCTAGAATCAAGGAATCCGAAAGCTGGAAAGAGAAGAGACACCATACAATAGGCAACATATTCAGGTATCTTAGACAGAATCATACAGGAGATGTAATTTTTTCATCTGTGGCATGGTTTTCATATCAGGTTGGAGATCAGGGACTCTCAATCTTCCTGCCCATACTCCTTTCATCTCTTTTATTTATAGGGCCTTCAGACGCATCATATTCAAGTTTGATTATTAAGTCTGTAACAATACCTGCTGCTATTATAACTGTACTACTTATAGAACGTATAGGAAGGAGATCACTACAGTTATGGGGATTCCTTGGTAGAACTTTATCCCTATTCTTTCTCGCTTTTATGCTTATTATGCTTCCAGATACATTCCTTTATGCAAAAGTACTCTTTCTCTTCACAGCTTTCTTCTTCGGTGCCATGGGACCAGACAAAACAATTGTCATAGCACCGTCAGAAAAGTTTGATTCATCGGTTAGGGGAACCGGAGAAGGAATTTCTGAGGCGTCAGGAAGGTTTGGTGGGTTGATAGGTATATTGGGATATGGTCTTTTGACTCCATTTCTGGGGGATGGAGGGGGAATAATGTTCTTTGCCATTTTTGCCATGATCGGATTGATAGCTACCCTGGTTTTTATGACAAAGGATAGAAATGAATATAGAAATTCAAAAAAATCCGATAGAAGAACACTCTAATTCAGCAGAAAGATAAATTTAAAGAGGCATATGATTAATTAATATCTTTACATTGTTGATACATGGACAAGAAAAGTGTTGTAGTTGAAGAACTTGGAAGAGCCGGACCTTATTCCCACAGTGTTATTGCAAACTCAATGATATTTTTATCAGGACAGCTAGGAGTAAAGGAGAATTCTGATAATTCCTTTGAGCAACAGTTCAGGAGGGCTGCGTCGAATGTTGAAAAAATTCTTGCTCAGAGCAACTCCTCAATGAAAAATATAGTTAGAGTAGTTGTTTATATGAAAAATCAGGGAGACTTTGAACTTATGAACAAACTGTTCAAGGAAGTTTTTTCAATTGCTACACCTGCAAGAACAACCGTTGTTTGCAACTTTCCTAATGATAAAGCCCTTGTTGAACTTGAGGTTACTGCTGTAACACAATAATTTTTATATATATCTATAAAGTTACATAACTTGTTTTCAGTGTTAGTATATAACATACTTTATTTTAGAGGGGTTTATAAAATGCTAAAACCTTTAAAAGCTCTTTGTAATACGGTATGTACCGAGAAGGTGAATACATGGCAG
>JAKBQK010000364.1 GCA_021835265.1 Thermoplasmata archaeon | reverse complement strand
AAGATACAATGCAAGAACGGGATGAGATTAAAGATAAGATTAAAGAATTGGGAGAAAAGATTAAGAATGGCGATCACGCAATTCTTAATCAACAAAGAGTTTTAATGCTGGGTCGTAAGCTGAAAGAATGGAATAATAGAGTGAGGATTTGTGAGGCTGAGTTAGAAAATTTGAATCTGAGAAAGTAACAAAGACCAAATTATTTAGGATGAGGATCATAATGGAACCTACAGATAACAGGTTGTATGAATACATTGATGAGGCTGGTTATTTAAGAAAAATTCTGGATATTAACAACCTCCTTTTAGAAAAATTATCTGTAATTCCGGAACTTTTCAGCATTGAGGATTTTTTAGAAATAGTGTCATTATCTCTATATCCTAGGAAAAATGATGAAAAGTATAGAAATTTAATTAGAACAATTCCAAAATTATCTTTTGACAAAGTTGATTCTATCCTTGCCAATAATCAATCACAGTTGTCTTATAAGAAAATTTCACATAGATACAGCTCAACCGCTGGCGTCTTATTTTTAATTTCTATTGTTATGATATTATTTGTCATGTCCTCAAGAAATGTTTATCTCTTGCTAACCACAATTATCGTTTTTTTGGTATCCGTAATACTGGAAATTCACTCGTTCAGAATTGATAAAAGGGCCATAGAGATTCCAGATGTCAAATACCACGGAAAAAGAGTCTTCAAAGTAACTCTTCGTAATTATATACCGGTGCTGGAACCACTTGAATACTTTGAAACTGCTCAACTGGATGATGAAGAAACAGTTATCTGCCCTAAATGTCACGGCGAAGGGGAACTGGAATACACGAGGAGGGAACTAGATGTTTCCTCTCGAAGTTTACCAGATAACGTTCCTCTAAGGGAGCAATATAAAAATGTAACTTATACGGTCACCTGCAATCTGTGTAATGGGGTTGGGAAATTTAACAATATAAATGTATGTAATAAATATAACAGCGAAGCAAAAGAAGTTAATAGGAAGATGGAAATTATTTTTAGCAAATTTCCTGCGATTAGGAAATGGAGTGATAATCTCAATAACAATTTGCAACTTTGGAATTCTAAATTAAAATCTTAATTCCATATATCTTATATTCCACGCTTTTCAATAGCAGATATATCAAAAAGCCATAATATACGCTTCTGTATCTCGGTAGCTCCGTATGGATTTTCTCAGAGAGATAAGATTTAAAAATAATAGAAATGAAATGTCCGCCGTATTTAGCTCGATATTTGTTTTTCCCTTTATATTACTCCTATCTGCTCATTTAAATATGTTCCGAATCTCCAACAGAATTCTAGGGAATTATGAACAGTTTCATAACTTTTTAGCACCTCAAAGATTGCACATTTTAATTCTCTTCAACCAAAAGTTTATCTTATAAATTGATTGTGTAGATTCATATCTGATGGAAGTTGTTTTATGGGGAATGAATTTGATCTCATAGATACTTTCCCGGAGTTTATGGATTACTGGAATAAAAGTCAAAAGGATAATGCCAGTGAAGAGATAAAAACTTGGGAAAGCTACTACAAAACAAATTATCCGGAATTATTCGAAAAAATTGTACAGGATTACACAGAATCTGGACTTAATTGGGAAGATATTGCCAGAGATAAGATATTTCCCATAAATGTAGACAGGTTCAGCGTAATGGAACAGGCATGTGCGAATCTCAGGAAGATCATTAAGGACCTGTACAAAGATTCGGAAATATCGAAATTTCATCTGCCACGAATAACTTTCGTAATCTATCTTGGTTTAGGAAACGGTGCAGGATGGGCAACAGATTATGATTCAAGACCTGCAATCCTACTAGGGCTTGAAAACATAGTTGATATGGGGTGGGAAGGAGAAATAGCCTTAAAAGGTCTCATCCTTCATGAAATGGGCCACACAATTCATTATGAGTTAAGAAGGGAAAGAAAAATCAATAATGGTAATGGTTCTCTGTGGACCCTTTATGAGGAGGGATTTGCCCAGTATTTTGAATCGCGTTTAATTCCTTCTGAAAGCTGGCATCAGGGGTTGGGACAACCAGGATGGGTTGGTTGGTGCGAAGATCATCTCTCTCATCTCGCTGAACTATTCCTTTCAGAAGTGGAAGCAGGTGGAGAAACCAATAGATTCTTTGGTTCATGGTTTAATGTTGACGGATGGAAAGAGACTGGATATTATCTGGGTGAAAGAGTGGTTAACCTAATGGAATTGCCGTTTAATGATCTCGCTTGTCTGTCACCGGAAGATGTAGGTATTTTGATGAAGAACTATCTCATTGAAATTTCATGATTATTTCACAAATATTTTTTTCGAGGAGATTATTGTTCTACTCCAGTTTTTAATGGATTCCACTGCTGGTGTTTGTTCCCATTAGATAACTATAAATTTTTTTACTTAGAACAAGGTAAAAATGGAGGGAGGCACAGAAATCGTCATAAAATGAATTTATGGATTTATCGAGTGGAAAGTTACAAAGTTCAGTTCAGGTAAAGTTAAATTGTCCCAAGGAGTTCCTTGACATGTAATTTTATCTAATAATATTCAGGAA
>JAKBQK010000285.1 GCA_021835265.1 Thermoplasmata archaeon | reverse complement strand
TTCCCCTGCAGATTCACTTGCTTCTTCTTTCTCATCATTATTTGAGTTCGAAACTCCTGATGAAAAAATTAAACGAATTAAAGATTGCATTGATGAACTTTCAATGTCCACCGATACTTGTCATATACTTGAGATATCGGAAAGAGTATCATCACCTCTTGAAGAAGTGATGATAATACTTCGAGAACTTCAAAGCCGAGGGTATGGACAAATAATAAGGCCAAAAAACGTAGATAGCGGAAACATTGACAGCGTTATGTTTTCAGTAAACAAAGAAAGGGGGAAGTAAAACTATGTTTGAAAATATGAAAAACAGAAAAGAGAAAAAAATGAAAGAGAAGCGTCTGAATGAACTCAGTGCAATGAAAAGTGCAAAGATAGATGAAAAGTACCATTCTGAGTCAGAGTCTAGAAGGAAGAGAAGGGAGATAGAGGAATTTACCAGGAAAATAAATGATAACCAGAAGAAATATTTAACTGCATCTGAAGTTGAGCTTCCACAACTTATAAGAGACACTGCAAGGAACAAGAGAATGTTAAACAAAAGGGAAATACTTGTTCAAAAATTTGAACTTGATTTAGAAATTGCAGATCATGACATTCAACTACTCGAAGTTGAAATGCATGATGTGAAATATGGAACGACCAATGAATCTCAGAAAGAAAGAGATAAATACACTGAGAAGAGAAGGAATCTCATGGAAAGATTAGATCAAGTCATTGGTCAAGTCAAAGCAGCTGATGATGATTTTAAAGATCTCTCATCTTCGGACGAGGAAAGGAAAGAAATGGAATATGCGAGAAAGCTAAGGGCAAGTGGATTGAATCCATCAGATAGCGATCTTGATTCATCTTCCAAGTCTGGTTCTGAAAAAGATGAAAACAGTAAATCGGACAATTACTGAATATAATGTGAGGTGGAATAAAGTTGCCTGATCCTTCAATTATTTTGGGCCTAGTAAGAAAAAATGCAGGGGAAGAAAAGGTGCTTGAAGAAAAGGGGGATTTCGATGGTGCGATCCAGAAATCTCAAGAATGTATAAGATTACTTAAAATGCTTGCAGATATGGAACCAGGATATCAATCCATTACGGCTGAAAACCTAAAAGCATGGCAGACTAGAGTGGAAAAGCTTAAGAAAAAATATAGCGAAGGGAAGAAAAACATTAACAATAGCAGTTACCCCTCCAGCAAAGGAGGTGTCACTGATGTTTATGATGAAGAAATAAGGCGTACAATTCTTGGCCTTATCCATATGGGAAATGACAAATTAACATGGAATGGCATAGGTGGAATGGAGGAAGAAAAGAAGTTAATCAAGAAAATTGAATTCTTTCAAACAGCAACCCCACCTGGAAACGTACAAATCTTCAGCGGGCAGAAGAACCTACTTCTTTATGGCCCCCCGGGAACTGGAAAAACAATTCTGGCAAGGGTTGTTGCCTCAAATATAAAGGCAACATTTTTCAATGCTCCCTATGATAAACTTGTATCCAGATATGTAGGCGATTCATCAAGACTAGTCTCAAAACTTTTTCAGATCGCCAGGGAAAAAGCTCCTTCTGTAATATTTCTGGACGATGTAGAATCTCTTTTGCTCAGCAGGGACAAATATGAAAAATCCAATGAAAGTGGCGTTCTGACTACATTCTTAACATCTATTGACGGTCTTGAGAAATCGGACAAGAATGTCCTCCTGATTGCAGCAACCAATAAGCCTTGGATGCTGGATGAAGCAATCCTTTCAAGATTTTACCACAGGGTTTACGTTCCATTACCTGATGCTGCAGCAAGAGAAAAAATAATCCAGATTGGAATAAATGGCAAGGGTCTCAAATATGATGGGGATTATTGGGAATTGGCCAAAGATTTGGAAGGGTTTTCCGGAAGGGAGATCTCACTTGCCTGTGAAAACGCAATTATGCAAATGCTTGAAAGGGCAAATCCAAACATTTATGAGAAAATTGATCATATAAAAGACATGTCTGAAATAAAGAGGATGGTTTACAAAGTTCTTCCTGTATCAAAGGATGAGATGAAAGATTCATTCAAATCGATTAAAAAATCCGTATCAAGGGAAAGCATAGGCCAATTTGAGAGGTGGAAGGCCGAAAAAGGATAATCCTTCAAGGGAGTGTATAAAAATGTTTGGAGGTAAAGGGCGAAGCAAAAAAATGGACGAAAAATATTACAACGCACTATCCATGATAAGACAGTTTGTGAACAAAATTGATGGCATGAACAGGGATCTGAATGGATACATAAATGAATACAGGAAGAACTCAATTGAAGCTGAAAAAAAAGGTCTCCAGGACAGGGCGCAGAAATTTGTGAAAAACATGGTATTATTGCAGAAGCGTGTTAATATATTTCTTGAACTCAAATACCAGATGCTGGATATGGAAATACAGTTGAAAAGCGGACAGACAATGTCAAAATTCTCTGAAGTAGGCATAAACTTCAGCAAGGCTTTACAGGACAAGAGACTGACAGCTATATTTGATCCAAAATTTCAGGGCCAACTTGCAAAAATAATGGATGAACAGTCGGAAAACGTTGACAAAATGAGCCAGATGATTCAGGCACTTGATACTGTAGTATCTTCCGGCGTAGGAGTTTCTGAAGATGAGATTAATGATCAGTATATGAATGTCAAAGAAGAGGCAGGGGTCATGAGCAAATCTAATGCCGAAACTTCACCAATTTTCGAAACAAGCAGTAAAACTCCATCCAAAACTGATGAACTTGACAAGCAGATAGAAGATAATTTGAGGAGACTTTCCGAAAGGAAATAGGTGACTGCAATTGGAAACAATTGAATGGTATCAGGATAATTCATTAAAATGGCAGGAAAAAGGGATAGGATACCAGAAACAGAATGATTTAAAAAAAGCTTATGAATGCTTCTTTACTGCAGCGGAATTCCTTCTGAAAGCCGCCAAAATTTCTGATGGGGATCAGAAAAAGAAACGGTTTGAGATTTCTCAAAACCTCATAAAATATGCAGAATCACTTGAAAATCAGGCAAATGAAGAGAAGTATGGCTCATCTGGTAGAAAATCGGAAAAAGCTTCTCATTCAAGCGGAACTCAACGCGATGGCAAAGAAGTTGAAACTTCTGAAGATTTCTTAGCAAGGATGGGCATTCTCAATGTCGAGGTACCGAATGTAACGTTTAACGATGTAGCAGGTCTTGATTCTCTGAAGGAGGATATAAAGGCAAACATTATTCTTCCGTTTACAAACCCATCTGCTGCAGAGGCTGCTAGAGAATTGGATCATAAACCAGGCGGGGGAATACTTTTGTATGGTCCACCTGGAACAGGAAAAACGTTCATAGTAAAAGCAATATCAAATGAGGTTCACGCCTCTTTTATTTTAATAAATCCTGCGACGCTTCTTAGTCAATGGTTTGGAGAATTTGAAACAAATATTAAGAAATTGTTTATTGCAGCAAGGGAGAGTGCCCCATGTGTTCTGTTCTTCGATGAAATTGATGCCATTGCTCCAAAGAGATCCAGTTCTTATTCAACAGTTATGAAAAGGGCTGTACCAACCCTGCTTAGCGAACTTGATGGTTTTGCGGGAAGGGATGAAAAAGGAATACTAGTTATAGGTGCAACTAACACACCATGGGATCTGGATGAAGCAATCATCAGACCGGGAAGACTTGGTGAAAAGATCTATGTTCCTCCGCCGGACAGGGCAGCAAGAAAGAAAATATTCCAATTGGAATTAAATAAGGCCAAGAAGGAGGAGATCGATTACGACCTTCTTGCAGAAAGAACAGAAGGTTATTCAGGTGCTGATATAACTTTCATTTGTGATAAAACAAAAAATGCTGTCTACAAGGAAGCTCTTAAAACAAATAAAACCCGTCCAATTAGTACCGACGACATTTTGAATGCTTTAATAGAAATAAAACCATCAATTAACCGGGAAATGCTTAGAAAATTCGAAAAATTTGCAGAATCAACATAAACAGTCCATCATTGAATAACCCCTTAGTGATCAACCAAAACTTAGAAAAATATTGTTCAACGCGCCTGAAATGGAGAAGGTGGAATAAAGCATGTATGACGACACAAAGGAAGAAATTGGAATATGGCTCATAATATTCACTTACGGATTAATTATAATTGGATTGGGTTATCTAAACAATTACCTCCCAAGCCCATATAATGTTTTTTACGCTTACTCTGAATATGTATTTTGGGTCATTATCTTCCTAGTCATTTCGTTTTTCATAGGATTTCTGTATGCCATTTTTTCAGATGATTATGACTATTACTTTTACGACATGTTTTATGTTTTTATCGTACTTTCTTTAATTGCTGGAGCAATTATATTGTTTTTAGGGTGGAATAATCTCAACCTGAGCACTACATATAATGCTTCACTGTTTTTTTTCACTTCTATTGGGCTATTTCTAGGTTCAAGATTAATTTTATCGGTTCTTCTCCGCTCTCCAGTGTATACAAATAATAACTCTACCCAGTCAAATAATACTACTCAGGTTTCCCATTCACAGAATTCATCTAGTGAAAGCAATTTTGATCAACCTAAAACCACATATTCTGCTAAAACTAACATAGCGCTTTTGATAAGTGTCCTTAAAACCGGAACCTATGTAGAGACTGAAGCTGCAAGCAAGGCCCTTAGGGAAATTGCAGAAGGGAATTTATATTCATTAATTAATTATTTTAAAGATATTTCAGAATGTATTAGATTTGGATATAGCAAAACCTTGAAAAATTTATTTTATATTCTTATGAAAGGGGCGATGTATTCTGCTATATCTGTGATTCCATATGTTGATAAAATCGCAGAAGGTCTTGAAAATGAAGATGATGAGATCGTTCAACTAGTGATTGAAACTTTATATTACATTACTTTAAGTTCACCAGAAGTCGTCAGGCCTTATCTGAATTCAATAATAAACCAAAAGGAAAAATCACCTTATGCATCCAGCATTGCAGTCTATCTGTCGCAACATCCACCAGACAAACAGAAAATTCAGGGAAATGCAACTAAAAGCAAAAGCAATAAAGAACCCAAAAAGAATTATTCAGGCAGCGATCAAAATAGTCTAATTGAGGGCCTTACTCATGGAGACATAATGGATAAAATACAATGTGCAACAAACCTTGCCAAAATCTCAGATGAGGATCCCGAAAGCATGATTGGAAATCTTAAAACACTTTCTGCTTTTCTGGATTTCTCAAACGAAGCTGTTTCAAATAAAATTGCACATATTTTCAACAAAATATCCTATGCATCTCCAGAAAGCGTATCTAATTATACTGAAAAGCTCATCAAAAGCCTCAGAAAAGGATCTCCAGAGGGCAAAACTTTGTTGACAGATGCAATATCCAACATATCGAATGTTAATGAAGACTTGGTGGCACTCGAGTTGTCATCACTTATTCCAATGCTGAATGATCCAGAAGACAATGTCAAGAAAAACGTTTCTGGCATCATATTGAATTTGTGGAAAAAATATCCAAATTCAATTGAGCCATATGTAGAAGATCTGAAACAATATGGCAAAAAAAATAGTGACATAATGGTCATTATCAATTCTTTCAACAGAAATAATGACAAAAGTGGAACCAAAACTCAAGAAAATAATAAGGTTCCAGAGAACAAATCTAAAAATAGTTCGTTCAATAATGCCAATTATCGGGATGTCAGCGATACGGATACTGGCATTGTTGGAATATCAGGAGCAGGAAAGACTGTTTTTCTCTCCTTGCTTGATCTATACATGAGCAATCATGAAAGGGAAATGAAGCTAAAATGGGAGGTTGCTGGGGATATACCTACCCTAAGATCTCATCAAAAAATGATACTTTCAGGGGAATTTCCCGAGGGGACAGTAAGCGGTGCTCGAGAAAGATATTCATTTAAAATCACAGATAAAATTAAAAATACTTCATTTAGTTCCACCATCACAGACATACCAGGAGAAGAAGTAATGGGACCAGATATCGCGGATTCTGCATACAATGTTGATAAATTCATAAATTATCTCACAGAAAACAATCTTTCCTATCTTCTTAATTGTAAATCCTTAATTTTCATAATACCTGCAAAGAATCTGATATCGGAAAAGGAATCACCCAATGCCCTGCAATGGAATCTTCGGAACCCAAAAGAAGTAAGTTTTGCATACAGGGATTTTTTTAACAATCTAATGAAAGCAAGGGAAGAAAGCATGCAAGAACAAAAAGGAGGCATAAAACACAGATTGTCCAGGAAAAATAACAATACTCCTGTTCTCATTCTGGTATCCCAATGGGATATTGTAAGGGCAGTGGTAAAATCAGATACAACTGAAGAAGAATTCATTAGTCAGCGAATGAAAGAGTTTTACAATTCTTTCACTGATTTGGCAGATGAGGGGAAAATTAGCTACAATATAATGGGAGTGAGCATTCAAACAACCACAGTTCAGACGGAAGGTATCACCACTTTCCGTCCTGCTCTTCAGGATGGAAACCCACAATATATGGGAATTCATGATATCATAGATTGGATAATCAAGAATAATAACGGGGGAAACTGATGAATATTGAAAATTTTGTAGTTACTTGGGCTGTCGTTGGTTCATATCAAGGAATGCAGGTAGTAGAAAAATCTTCTGGAATAAGCCGGGAAACATGTGAAAGCATCCGTAAAAATACAATGATTGAAGTACAAAACGCAGCAAGAGGGTTCCTAAAAGAGGGCGAATACTTAGTACAATTTGTTTGCGATCCTCTAAATGATCAGAAATGGATGACTTTTGGAGTCATTAAAAATATTGGAATAGGCCTTGATGGTAGAGGTGGAACATTATGTGCTCATTATGCTGTAATAAATACTTCTGAATTTAAAAGCAACATGGGTGTCAATTTTACAGAGCTTTTTAGCAGGCTTAATCCAGACAGGAGTTATTGCAAATCCTACCCAGCAATGGTTGAAAACAGAGAAAAAATAGAAATCTCCAGAGGTTACGATGGTTTCAAAATGGAAGGTAACTATAAAATTGGGGGGGTTCTCGACAAGATTATCAGTGCGGCTTTAAAACAGGGAAATAATGAGAATCGGGCAGTGCTTAAAGAAGATTTTAAACCAATACTATTCCTGTTAAGCACACTCCCCGTTGAAATTACTTCCATGATTAACCTTGTTTCGCGGTTGCCTCATAATTCAATAAGCTTACAAAGGCCATATAGCATTTTCACTAACCAGCAAGAAGAAATAGAACTTCCATTAATAGAGCGTTTCAACTATTCTGAAGAAACTGAGAGATTGATCAGGTATGACAGGTTGAACGAGATAAATAACCTGAAGAGAAAATACTCTTTTAAACTTTCAGACATGGATATTGCTAGAAACAATATCCCAATGGAAGTCAAGTTTAACGATGTGGACAAATTTTTCCATTTGAAAAAAGTGTTTGAAAATCTCTCTTACAGTCAGGATTACTTACAATATATGAATGAATTGGAAAAAACACTCAGGAGAATTAAGAGACAGAGAAATATCTTAGATTACTCCCTGAATTTGTTTTCGGAATCATTTGCGGAGTTAATCAGGGAAAAGCTTCTTCCATCGTTTGATAACTTTGAATATCGCAAAGAGATTGCTCAATTCCCTGATTATGTGTTCGGTAAGAATACCAGTGAATGGAAAAGTTTCTTAATCTTTGTTTTGGATAAATTTAAAGATGAACCTAACACGGTTAAAAGATTGAAAGAATTATTTGGCATTTTCTCTAGGGAAGAGTTAGAGAAAACAATCAGTGAAGGCAAGTATGATGAAGCATTAAAACTAGTAGAGGAACATGCACAAGAGCTGGATTACAACGCATATATCGAAAAAATCCTCATCAGTTGCAATGGTAATTCTTTAGAAAGTTCAAGTCCAAAAAGGGAAGTAGAACTGATGACGCACTTTCTTTCAATAACTAATAGAGAAGATTTTAAAAAAATTATTATCGATCTTCTTGAAAAGTTCTATATTAACATCTTGAAAATGGAGGTTGAAGAAAAAAACAATGAAGACTATATTAAAAAGTTGCTTGTTTATGATAGTAAAAATATAATGCCAGTGTTATTGGGTAAAGTACCAGACAGGATTGTGCCTCTAAACTTACATAGGAAAATTGATGAAGAATATTTCGAGGAATTTCTGATGATTCCTTTCTCGCAGGTTCATGATTTGAAGAACTTTACTGAAGAAATGATGAAGAAAGCAAGGATTTCCTTTTCTACCAAGAATTCAGATACCATATGGTCATTCAATCCAAATATTCTTATATATCTAATGTCCGCTGAGGCAACTTTTTACGAAGTTAAGAAAACTTGCGATAATGACAACACCATTCTGCTGAATAATAATTATAATGAAAAAAACAACATCCCGTTAAAAAGGGAGCCACAAGGATTTATTTCATCAGATATGAGTTTGAAGCACAATGGTCGAAACTCAGTTGGTTTGGAGAATAGAGATGGAAGATTGGAGAATAACTCGCAATTACTATATGACATGGAGCAAATTCAAAACTCCAGACAAAGAAAGGAAAGAAAGGCCCTTATAGATAATGTTCAGAATAATTTCAATGAATTAATTGAGGAGGTCGCAATGACAGGAACTTATGGATTTGACGTTATATACGATCTTCTATCCTCTCAAAAATTAAGCAAAAAGTCATATGAGCTGCTTCATGATTGTTATGAAAATAAAAATAATTCAAGACTTATAAGAAAGAGAGAAAATGAAATTAGAGACGGTATTCTAAAAGGTTCAACCGATATTCGCAATCTGAAGGATATTTTTGCATTGATAGAGATCGAAGTACTTTCTTCAGGAAAGATTGAATCTAAAGATACAAAAATATTTCGTGATATGCTTGATTCGTTCGTTAAAAGTGAAAATAGAAATCATTTCATGGAGGTTCTTGGTACAAAAGGAGTGAATGAATATCCAAAACTTGTAATAGATTTTATCAGATTAGCGGAAGATGCCTTGTTTTCAAAAATAGCAGGCAATAAACAAGAAAATCTCCGGGGAAACAAAAAAGGTGCTCCACAAGATACAACTGCTTTGAAAAACAACATCGGTTTGAATAATGGGAATATGACTGCTTATCTTGAGAAAGATTTTATCGATTTCATGAAATTTCACCTGACTGCAAACTATCTGATAGGTTTAAAATTTAATTCTAATGGAGAAGGTGTGAATTTATGGGATGATGTGAGGAGAGACACATTCGGTGACATACTGAAGTATTTTCACGATGTCATTTTAGAGGCGATAAATCAATAAAGAAAAGGGAGGTGATCTTAAACGAATGAATCTGCAGATATACGGGATGATGAGAATGACATGGAAATCGATGAATTAGAAGTTAAACAAAGACTTTACCATAACCTGGATGAAATTGGTAATTCAACAAACGACAATAATATTTTGGATATTATTTCAAAACTCAAATTTCTAATAGAGGAAAACACCATGAGAAACACTCTTCATGAAACCAACAGGTACTATGATTATACATTTATGTTATCTCAAGATAAATATATTAAGAAAATGCTGAATAAAATGGAGGTTATTTCTTGCATAAACATGCTATGTGCTTTTGAAAGCATAAGAGTAAATGAGATTCAGAGTGCCGGAATATTTGCAGTTGAGGCCATTTTATCCTCTCACAAATTACCAAAAGAATCCAAAAATTTCATGAATGCCATGGAGTATATTTTTGCCACTCATCCATATGGAGAAAACATACATTATAAAAAATTCATTGAAATTCTTGAGAAAAAAGGTGACGATTTTTTTCCTTTAATGACGCAATCATTTTCTAGACGAATTTTTGAAGCTGCAAAATCAAATGAAAGTGCATTAATTATAGCCCAAATGATCGAAAACATACGATTAAGGCTTGCCAATCCACGGGAGAAGAGCAATGTTGAAAAGAAAAATTCCATCCTAGAAACAGGTAGATACAGTGTTGTATATGATAAGATACTCGGGGAAGGAGGTTTTTCTGTTGTGTTTCTTGCGAAATTAGCTGAGAGTGATGAAAACTCAGAAGATAAGTTAGTTGCAGTAAAAGTGATAGAATTAAGGAAGGAATTTACACGTTCGTTTCTGAATGAGTACAATGTCGCTGTACTTCTTTTGGATGATGGTTCTCCGCACAGAAATATATCCCGTTACACAAATGCAGACATAATTGGCCCATCAAGAAACTATGGGTTACTCGAGATGGAATATTTAAAGGGAGGGACTCTTGAAGATAGAATAACCATATGGAAAGAAGTCGGTTGGGAGCCAGATGATAAATGGAATTCGCCGGGCACAATATCCAATTTGGTTGGATGTTTTCTGGAAATATGCAGAGGGATGATTTTTGCTCATTCAAAAAACGTTTTCCATCAAGATCTAAAGCCAGATAATATAATGTTTGATGAGCATAATATTCCAAAAATAGTGGACTGGGGAATCGGAAGAATAAAAGGGATTAATAGAAATAAACGTTATTTTGCAAATTGGAATATTACTCCTGAACTCGTATTATCAAAGGAAAATTTAGATGAAGTGGGTACTAATGAAATTGATAAATATATAGATATTTTCCAATTGGGTCTTTTATTCTATTACATGCTCACTTATGGAAAACATCCACTTCTCTCGAATTTAGATGTTGGTGAAGAATTGGAGGTGAAGGATGCCTTTAAAGAGGGATTTGAAAGCGATATTGATTACTCTTTCCTTGACAAAATTAAATATGGTGACTTGCTAAAGAATGTGCTGAAGAGAGCCTTTTCTCCCAGACTTGCTCCACTGGTTAAAGAGAAAAAGAAGGAAGAAACGGTTTTGAGATATTCTAATGTTTCAGAAATGGTTTCTGGGCTAAATGAATATGTCAATAGAATCAACAAGGACAGATTTGAAACCTTCCAGAACACAAGACTTGAACAAATTTCACAGGAGACCAAAAAATTCGGCAATCTGAGCACCAGATCACTTAATGATTTACAGGTCAGCACAAATGAAAAAAATGACTCACCAATTACCCTTACAATAATAGCATATAGGACTCATATAGAGCAGTATTTTGAAAATATAATCTCCTCATATGGATCAAACAGCCTAAATCTCCTCTTATCTGATATAGCTATATATAAAAACAGCCTTAAAAGTTTATATGACAGCTCGAAAGATAAGAGATTATCGGTAATTCTGGAAGTCCTTACTGAGACTGAAAAAATAATTAATATTTTAAATAAAGGGCATTTCCTGAACAAGGAGGCAGATGTTAAAAAACTTAAGGATAAATTATTTTCCATCAATGTGTAATTTTTAATAATTCTAAGCAATGAGTACATTCATATATATCATAAACTTGAAATTTATTCCTTCGAAAATAGATAGGTATATAATTTAATAAATCATTCAATTTTAAATATGAAAGCAATTTTGCTTCAGGTACTAGTAATATCTTTAGTTGTTGTATTTCTTGGAGCTTTTTTTGGATCTGCAATTATTTATAGTGAAGGTCATAGCAATAAAAACATTGAACAGAGGCCATTCTTAAAAGATGGAGCATTAAATAATATTGGTGCAAGATTTGAAGAATCAGGATTAAAGAGTGGTGATGTTTGGGCCATAACAATATATTTTAACAACAATACTTCGAAAAGTTATACATCAATGCAAAGTGGCATTTGTTTGACACAGCCAAATATTAATGTAAGTTTAGCAAACGGTACTTATCAGTATAGAGTGGGAATGGAAATAAACGAGGGACCAGGGTTTCCCACGTATCTTACTAATATAAACACTGGTTATGTTATACTTCCTAATCATGGGGAAATCACTGTCAATGATAATTTAGTGTCAATACCAATCACCTTTGTGCCTATTACACAGTATAATGTATCAAAAATTGGTGGCACTGTGGGAAGCACAATAATTACTGGAAACACATCACTAACATCTAATTTTACGGTTAAGGGTAATTTAACCATTGACAATGGAGCAACGTTATATACAAATGGATTTTACATTAATGTTTTACAGTATTTCATAAACCATGGTAATGTTGTGGCAGGATGGTCTTATAACCAGGGTAACGATAGTGTACCAAATGCTCCAAGCTATCCACTTTCATATGGAGGAAGCGGTGGAGGTGCGGACTCCCACAACTTTTCACGTTTAGGAGGAAGTGGGGGTAATACTAATGCTTCAGGTGGTGCAGGAACAACTGATTCTGATGCATATAACGGTGCAACGGCGCACACTCCCTTTGTGAATTATTCTGTGGTCGCAAATTGGCTTTCTAATAATATATCACAGTATTTAGTGGGAGCAGGAGGTGGTTTTGCATATGGATGGGGTGCGCTTAATGGAGGTAGTGGATCGTATGGTATATTTATTAGAGCATACGGATTGATAGCGGGAAACATTTCTGCTGCCGGTCTCAGTTCTACAAATAATACGAATGTTTCAAATGGTGGTGCTGGTGGTGGAGGAGTAATCCTTCTTTCATACGGACAAGGCGGGTATGTTCAAGGAAATTACTCTGTTTCCGGAGGAAGAGGAATATCGAACTCACAAAGTTACTCTGGTGGAGCGTCAGGTGGAAACGGACAAGTAATCTCTTTTTACTCAGCATTTCCTTTTAGATATCTTGTAACTTTTGTTGAATCCGGGTTACAAAATGTTTTATGGTATGTAATCTTTAACGGAACAGAAGAATATTCATCTGGGACAACCATATCATTTTACCAATTAAATGGAACCTATTCATATACAATTAAATTATTGGCTGATTACAATTTTTCCCCATCAAGTGGTCAAGTTTCAATTAACGGAGCAAATGTATCTGTAAATATAACTTTCACTTCACCTCCCACCCCTACACCCTCAAATTTCAACATGTTAACATCCTTATTATTCGGTCCATTTGGAATTGTTTTATTCTTCGTTGCTTGCGTTTCAATAATGGCACTGATTAAGCGAATAAGATAAATTTTAGTACGAAAATATTATTTGAATATTTTCCTGTACACTACTTCTCCCACCAGTGCCAGAATCACTATTATTACTCCGGCAATTGCTCCATAGCTGTAGTAAAGGAGACCGGGTATGGTTGAGAATGAAACTGTCACGTTTGTCTCT
>JAKBQK010000135.1 GCA_021835265.1 Thermoplasmata archaeon | reverse complement strand
ACCATAACCTCAACTCTCCAGCAATTTACATCTGACTAAGCGATTGACTTTGGAACCTCTGGTCAAATTATCAAGTACTCTAGAATAATGATTGGGATCCAAGAAGAGCCTGATCGATTCTGGCCCAATCTTTTTTGGGTTGAATTCACCTGAAAGCATATTAGAGGCACTTTCATGAACTCGATATAATGTCAGGTACTTCGTATCAAATTTCATTTTCCTATTCTCCATAAGCGAAATATAAAAGACAAAATGATCGGTTCCATCTATCAAAGATTCTAAACTCATCTTTTGCTTCAATAATATTTCTTTTCGTATTGAAACACAGCTTAAGTTGAACATCAACGTGTAATGGGTCATGTCGTTTCTACTTGAAAGCGCCTTAGTCAGACTTTCAACCGTATCAGGGAGAAGTGTTAACTCTGTCTGGATTGGCAATTGCACATTTCCTTTCAGTTTAGAGGAGTCCTCAGATATTGGAGAGTTGAGGTTATGGTAATATATGAGAGAGAGATCTGTAAATTCAGAGAGGACGAGTGAGAGTTTCTCTTTTTCAAACATGTCATCGTCGTCTAAAAATGAAATTATTTCGCCTTTTGCCTTATACAATCCATATGCTATTTGTTTTCCAATGTTGACATTTTCGGTGTTAATTACTACAACATTATTTCGAGCTAAAAACGCATCAATTTCATTGTCAACAAAGTTTTTTACCACAATAATCTCGTATTTAGTTCGGTCTAGTGTTGAATTTAAAACAGAAAGTACTGCTTCCGTTAAGTACTTTTTTCTATTATAAGCAGTAATTAGTACCGTAATTTCAACGTCCATGCACCTCGATTGCAATGATTAATAAGAAATCTCACTTCTGGAAAAAAAAATTAGAGGATATGTTACTTTTAATATTGTTTGTTAGATAACTGCCTAATGAAGATACTAATCACTGGAGACAAGGGATTTATTGGAAATCAGATTTCGTTATTTTTTAGAAGTCATAATATCGATTTTACAGGAGTTGATAAGGGTGATATCATTCCAGACGAACCTTTTGATATGGTTCTTCATTTTGGTGCTAGGACACTTATTAGAAATTCCCTTGAGCACCCGTTTGAATATTTTATGGATAATGAAGTATTTACGATGGAAATATTAGAGAGGTGCAGAAAGAACGATGCGGTGATTGTTTTTCCCACTTCTGGATCGGTTTCATTGCCGACTAATCCTTATTCTCTTACAAAGAAGAATGGGGAGGAGTGGGTTAAAATGTATTCTAGGTTATACGGAGTTAAATCACACGTTCTTAAATTATTTAACATTTATGGTGAGAGCAGCAGGAAAGGAGCCGTATATTTAATGTGCAAGGCTGCTGTATACAACGAGCCAGCAACTGTTTTTGGCGATGGGACTCACCGGAGAGATTTTGTTTATGTTGGGGACTTAGTCAATTTCGTTCATCAGATTGTAGAAGGAAAGGTTAAACCCGGCGATCACGAAATTGGAACTGGCATAGGAACCTCTGTTAATGAATTGATCTCGAAGGTAGAAAGATTGTCTAACAACAAAATTAGAACTGTTTATAAACCATACGTGCTCGAGGAAGCAGAAGACCTTCATGCCCTGCACTCTGCGCTGAATAAATTTACGAAGCTAGAGGATGGTATTAAAATAGTCTTAGAAAATATGTACAAAGAGAAAGGCAAAGATGCAAATTGAACAAGCGCCACTGTTTTCTATAGTCATCTGTAATCATGACAGAAAGCAATACCTAATAAATGCCGTTGATTCTGCCCTGGAGCAGGATTTTCCTAAGGATATGTTTGAGATAATAGTTGTAAAAAACTATTACGACGAGGAAATAGATAATTATCTGATGGAACATAAAATTTTTTCAGTCTTTACAGAAGATGCCTTTTTACCTCAGAAAATGGTTAAAGGTGTTGAAAATTCTAAAGGAAGTTACATTTGTTTCTTAGATGACGATGACCTTTACAAAACTGGAAAGTTAAAAAGGATAGCGACTTTTATTGAAAAACATGGACAGATTTCTTTTTATCACGATTCATTCTTTATTATAAACGAACTGGGGAGAGTGAACGTAAAAATTCAATCGAATACAACCGATTCGATTCGAGTGTCAGAAGGTCCTGCTGAAATAATGAAAAATATGCCTTATTTCCTAAAGTATAAGATGGACTGGTATGCTAGTATGATGTGTATTAATAAAGAAATAGTAAAAGATAAGACTTCAATACTCTACAATGCCACAGCAAGTGCAGACCGACTATTATTTCTGATAGGAATTTCAAATGGAGGTGTTGTTATTTTAGACAATGAAAGAAACACTTATTATAGACTACATCAGAGTCTTACTACGAAATTTCTTCCTTTTACAGAGTTTATGAAAAGCAGGGCGAACTTTTACTATAATTCCCTTCATTCTTTTAGAGCATCTTACAATTTATTTGAGAATAATTACGCTTTCACGGTTCTTGACATGTTCGTTGTTCATGAGACTATTATGGCAGCATTTACTGGGGCTGCGGAACAATGCAAGTTAAGCAACATTTTCAAAAAGGC
>JAKBQK010000060.1 GCA_021835265.1 Thermoplasmata archaeon | reverse complement strand
TAAATGGAAAAAGAAATTAAAAAAGGGGGGGGGGGGACTGCAGGTTCGATGAAACTTAAAAGAGTTTTAATGGAAGTAACAGCTATAGTAATTGTGATATTGTTCTTTGGAATGGCAATGTTTCCTGCAACATCTTATACTCAATCATTTAGAAATAATGAAGGTAATCGTATGATTGAATCAAATATTGCTTCACATATTTCAAATGCAGTTCGGGATAACAAAGAAATTTCTCATAAATATATGAAAATACAAGAAGCGCATATCAGGTCTATCAATATAGAATTCAACAAAACAGAAGCAATATTGAATTTTCAGTTTGAAGAATGGTTAAATTATAGGGATCAGGGGTTTATTTATAAAAAATTAAATCATTCCGCAGACTTTAAACTGTTTGGCGAATTTTTAAATAGTAGCTTGTGGGCGCAATACGCATTTAACAAATTGGTAAAATACGAACAAAGCAGCAATAAAATTAATATGGATATTGCCTTAAATTCAATTCAAAATTCAAACGGGGTTAATTTAGCTAACTACAATGAAATAGCGAAAAAGATGGTAACTTACAATAATTCAAAATATCTTATCACCGAATTTAATAAAACAAGAAATAGCGGAGTGGGGCTTTCCCATATAGTGGAATATTTACCACTTGGAAAAAATCAAGTTATTGATCCCGATATTATGGTGCAAATCAATCCAATACAAGTTTCGCTTTGGTTTGTAGGTACGGTTACAGTGGGTGATTCTTATTATATTATAGGTATTTATCACAATAATAATGCTCTACATGTTTATCAGGCTATTGGAAATGAGATCTCCTGCGGGAACTATAAAGTTGATGCTATGGAGGGAGTTGAATCTCTCTTAATGGGCGCAGCTTTTGGATTGGCTTCTGCAGGAATCGGATTAGCAGTTGGGGCGGCGATGCTTGCAATTTTTACACTTATAGATATTGCATATCAAACGCAGGATCGAAATAATCTAAACGCTGCCTTTGACTCTACATACCAATTTGACCAAAGCTTTGAAATGATGTATTATGAGGTGAAGATGTTTTTTGGCGCCTCTAATGCTTTTACAATGGAGGCATGGAATTTCAACAGTCAATCATGGAGCAGTATTTCTCCAACGGCTCCATACTCGGTGAGCGGATTTGCAAATTTAGCAACTCAGTGGTCGAATAAATATGGAAACAATAACTGGGTATATGTAACTCAACAGATTCCGTCAAGTTAGGGGTGAAATAAGCATGATGAAATCCACGGCTGAGAATCTTAAAAAAATGTCATATTTTTACTTTATTATGGCTATTGTATTTTCAGTCTTAGAACTTTTACTTCATTTTACAAACGTTCTTAGCTCTCTAATAGGTAATGGCTTTAATTATTCATTAGCAACTCAACAAATAAATGTTTATTTTTTTCTCTTTATTGCGGCAGCACCTATCACATTTGTTGTGTCAATATATATAAAAAATATTAATCATGTAAATGGAATAATAGCTCCAGAAGATGCAGAACTAAAATCGAAAAAGATAGCCAAAAAATATGCCTTAATTTTAATCGCTTTCATGAGTGTAACTACTTTATTTGAATTTCTTTTCGCGTCTTTCTACAAAGATGAACCAAACGAGCTAATTTTTCTCCAAATTGTAGGAGTGATTGTTATATTTATTTCCTATTTAGAGAGACGGGGGTAAATTGCAGGACAGCGTTAAGAAATTAGTGTACTTTCTACTGGAAGACCTTTATTTTAAAAGTGGATTCGCTTCAATAGCAACGCAAGAAATATGGGGAATATGCAAGTGACAAAGCTCAAAAATTTTCTAAGTTTCTTGTGATTCGGGTTCCTTGGAATAAGAGAAATAAACTGATACTTTCATATATTTTCACTTTAATCCCTGTTGAAGTCTTTATTTGCACAAGACTGAACCTGGAGGTTTGGACTGACATAATACTTATCCTGACGCTGTTATATGTTTATTTTATCATAAAACTCAACAGGAATTCTCCAGAAACAAGAAAGGGGGGTTAGAATTGGTATGTAATAAAAATTTCTATAATTTTTCTAATATGGCCAATCGTTGGAGCAGAAATAAGGAGAATATTTTACACTTTCATCCATTTTTTTATTTGTGGTTGTTGTTTATTTACTGTATATGGAGCATAACAATTTTTACATGTCAAATACAGAATCTACGGTGCTTGTTATAATAGTAGCTTTCGATTCATTATTTTTAGATCTCATAGAGGCAAAGGAAAAACCTGCAGTTAAAAAAAAGATGTTACAGAAGGAAGTGCTGTAGCAAAAAATTGTAGACCCGAAACGCTTTGGTTTTTCATTTAACAAGTTTTCTCTGTTTATAACTCACGCACAGTGGCTGGTTTGATGGAAAATATGTTCACGCTTCTCTATCTCACCGAATGGCGAGCGCAAGAAAACAAGAATTAATTCAAATTTGTATATTGGCGCATCGGTTAAATACGAAGTTGCTCTGATAGAATACTGCATATTTTATTTGGGGTGGGAAGAGACGTCATATTCTCAAAGGGTAAGATGCTTTGACAGCATAACCA
>JAKBQK010000125.1 GCA_021835265.1 Thermoplasmata archaeon | reverse complement strand
TCTAACTCTTGAATCGAAGGAGTTGCAGTTGATTGAATTTTTCTGTTTACTTTTCCCATCTCGTTAATAATGAAAAATGAATCGTGGTAAAAAGAAATCTCACCGTGCTTTTCAATAAATGTCGCTATTCTCTTTAACTTTCCCGCTGCGAAAAGGTCATCGTCATCCAAGAAACAGATGTATCGACCTTTAGAATTCCGAACGCCTCTAACCATTTTCTGTGGTAAAAAGGCATCGTCTGTAAAGACTGATAATATGTTATGTTTCACCAGATAATCGTCTATTTCCTCGTCGTAATAGTTTTTTACAACTATTATCTCAAATAAATCCTTAGGAAAATCCTGCGCCAAGGCAGAATCAACGGCATTTCTTATGTATTGTTTTCTGTCATGGTTACAGATGACTATAGAAAACAGTGGCGATTGTTCAATTTGCATCTATTGATTTCTCTTTGTACAGATTTTCCAGGACTATTTTAATACCGTCCTCTAACTTCGTAAACTTGTTCAGTGCAGAATGCATTGCATGAAGGTCGTCTGCTTCCTCCAGCACGTACGGCTTATAGACAGTCACAATCTTTTTGTTTGTTATTCTTTCTATCTGTGAGATCAATTCGTTAACAGAGGTTCCTATGCCAGTTCCAATTTCGTGGTCGCCTGGTTTTACCTTTCCGATTATAATATCATAAACGTAATTGACTAGATCTCTCACATAAACAAAATCCCTCCGGTGAGTTCCATCTCCAAAAACGGTCGCTGGCTCGTTGTATACAGCAGCCTTGCACATTAAATATACGGCGCCCTTTCTGCTGCTTTCACCATAAATGTTAAATAATTTTAGGACGTGTGATTTAACCCCGTACAATTTGGAATACATTTTAACCCACTCCTCTCCATTCTTCTTGGTAAGCGAATAAGGATTAGTCGGCAATGAAACCGATCCAGAAGTTGGAAAGACGATCAACGCATCATTCTTCCTGCACCTCTCTAATATTTCCATCGTAAATACTTCATTATCCACAAAATATTCAAAAGGGTGCTCAAGGGAATTTCTAATAAGCGTCCTGGCACCAAAATGAAGAACTACATCAAAATGCCCATCTGGGATAATATCTCCCTTATCAATTCCTATAAAATCGATTTTTTGACTCCGAAAAAATAACGAAATCTGATTTCCAATAAACCCTTTGTCGCCTGTAATTAGTATCCTCATTTGACAGTTATCGAACAAACAATATTAAAAGTAACATATCCCTTAATTCTTTCCAGGAAGAAATATTTCTTATTAATCATTGCAATCGAGTAGCATGGATGTTGAAATTACGGTACTGATTACTGCATATAATAGGAAAAAATATTTAGCGGAGGCAGTAAGTTCTGTTTTAAGTTCAACACTAGACCGAACAAAATACGAGATTATAGTGGTAAAAAACTTTGTAGATAATGAAATTGATGCATTTCTAGCTCAAAATAAGGTTGTTGTCTTAAACACAGAGAATGTGAATATTGGAAAGCAAATAGCATATGGATTGTATCAGGCAAAGGGTCAGGTAATCTCATTTTTAGACGATGATGACATGTTTGAAAAAGAGAAACTCTCGTGCATCCTCTCCGAGTTTAAAGATCCATCTCTTATATATTACCATAACCTCAATTCCCCGATATCTGAAGACTCTTCTAAAATGAAAGGAAATGTGCAATTACCAATCCTTACCGAGTTGATTCTTTTACCAGATACGGTTGAAAACCTGACTAAGGCGCTTTCAAGTAGAGGAGACATGACCCATTACTCTGTAATGTTCAACTTAAGCTGCGTTTCAATTCGGAAGGAAATATTATTGAAACAGAAGACAAGCTTAGAATCTTTAATAGACGGAACTGATCATTTTGTCTTTTATATCTCGCTTATGGAAAATAGGAAAATGAAATTTGGGACAAAGTACCTGACACTATACAGAGTTCATGAAAGTGCATCTAATCTCCTTTCAGGTGAATTCAACCCGAAAAAGATAGGTCCAGAATCAATTAGGCTTTTCTTGGATCCCAATCATTATTCTCGAGTACTAGATAATGTGACTCGAGGAACCAAAGTCAATCCCCTAGTCAGATGCAAATTGCTGGAGGAATCTCTATTATTGAATATACTATCATTCAATGGACAGAAATATTTCTCAGCGAAGAATTTTTTTGAATATCAACATTGTTTGAAGGTAAACTCAAAATATACCATCAAGAATTTTAGTGTGAGATTTTTCTTCGTTTCGTTGGCCCTGACAGCACCAAGGTTGGCTGGAATTGGTTATTTATTGTATAAGTATAGAAATTATAAGAAGAGAATTACACTTCATTCTTATTGAATCTAATAATTCAGATAATTTTCTGGTCCTATTCTCATTAGTATGGATGTATTAATGAGTAACTATCTTGAATAACATCAATTCTAACTGATATACGCTAACTTTATCATAATGCTGAAAGAATCAATCCTAAACCTATCAACGTTAAATTTAACCAGTATGAATGCCCGATGATTCAATCCTTTTTACTTATTTAAGATGGAGAAAGGATCCAGCTATCTTACTTTT
>JAKBQK010000081.1 GCA_021835265.1 Thermoplasmata archaeon | reverse complement strand
CATGTACATTGGATCGGCAAGTTATTATCTCTTTCTAGGCCAGTATGAAGGATACCCAAATAATGGTCTTGGACCAAATCAGGCCTATTGGCAATGGGCTGGAGTCTCTTATTCAAATGCATCTGCCCCATTGTATAACGTTAACTTTCATGTAAATAATGTGCCTAGCGGGTTTCTCTGGGGAGTTACATTAGGTAATACAACAAAATATGAAAACACCCAATGCATCTCTATCCAGGTTAAGAATGGTATTTACACCTACACTTTATTGCAGGTATCGGGATATATGGTTTCTCCATTGTCAGGATCAGTTAGTGTAAATAACAGCAACGTCATGATCCAGGTGTATTATGTAAAGGGTGATCCGCCAGCTGAAACTCTGCCTTCTGCCTTTGAATTAACGGCCTTGGCTACTATATCAGCTTCTGTAACTGTCGCTGCTGGAGCGGCATTTCTCTTTTTGAGGAAGAGTAAGCGGCCTTAATACAACTTTTCTTTAAAACACTCCCTTTTAGTGGAAGCGATAACAATAGAAGTTGTACAAAAATCTTAGGTTTATTCAATCAGTGGGACAAGGAAAGGAATTTATTTTACAAGGCTTCTCTTCATAAATCTCTCGCAATTTTTGCTCCATTTATAATTGAGGAATGTTAAACCTGCAATGGACCGCATTTTTCGATCCATATTTGTGCCTAAAGACATTCCTATACGGTCACCTATTTTATATGTTATATAAGCTACATTTTTCATCTCAATCTTCAGGCTAATAGACAAGTCAGAATCCTCTCCTTCGTTTATGAAGACTTCGTCGAATAGATTCATTTTTTTTTCTAAGATGAATTTACGACTGAAAATCCCGAAACTTATCAGATCATCATATCTCATGCTTTTAAAAGTCATCCTTTGAATGAAACGATCGTTGCTAATAAGTGTGGTAACGCCAAATTTGTCAAATAGTTTGTTCATTTCTTCTCCAAATGTTCCAAACCTAATTCTGTTCACCATGTTGGTAATAAAGTTTCTTTTAATGATTATTTTAGGAGCTGAGTGATATAGGCTTTTATTAGTAAATACAACATCTACTACCTCGTCATCTAAATTGGAAAGATTGCTTTTTAATATGTCAATTCCATCTATCATATACACATCGTCATTCGAGAGCACAATCCACTTAGGATTATATTCCATAGCCCTCTTGACTCCAACATTGTAGTTATGCGCATAATTAAAATACGGGTCAGGAACTTCGCCGCTTTCTACAAATACAATATGTAAACCATTAAATATATTCTCCCTACACTCCTTTGCATACTTGCCGTTGAAGTCAGCAGTTGGTATTACAACTACTATTTCTTTGTCTCCTTCAGTCTCATGAATATTTGAAGTCCCACTTGGTCTTTCCATCATCCATTGTATTAGTTGCTCTCGGCTGTTAAAGCTATCATAAAACTCTACAACCTTCTCTGGATCTTGGCTTGTAAAGTAATTGTTTCTATAATCAACGAGGCTAAAAAATAGTTTATTCATACAAGTGTCAATTATGCACGATTTTCTCGAATCCCCTGAATTGGTTCGCATTGACATTATATTTGCGGATTGAAGTCACAATTTAAAAGTTAGCGTATGCTTTATGCCGTTTATGGATTCAAGGCAGAAAAATACGGGTAAGCAAACAAATGACTTGTTCCCGGAGGATTGAAATTACTGCCGGATGTTAAAGAGGTCCCCTCTAACTAATAATATTCTGACTAACCAAAGTAATATTTCTAACCAATTTCAAGTCAATATGGACACTGTCGATCCGGAAAGTATTAAAATACATTTTTACATACCCAAGACCTAAAAGATGCTCACCCAGACCCAGAAAAAGGAACCTATGCAAATAGAACTAGTGACCCCATTGTTGGAGACACCAGTTTCTATCATTATACCCGCCTTCAATGAAGAGAAGCGTATTGGCCGTACTATTAAGGAATTAGTAAACAATATGCCTAGTCTCTCAGAAATAATTGTAACATTTGACGGGACTGATCAGACAGCTAAAGTTGCACAAGAAGCCAGTGAAAAAGTGAAGGTTGTGCAATACAGCCATAGATTGGGGCAAGGAGGAGCTGTTTTTGAGGGAATTAAACTGGCTAAAGGCAAAGTGATATGTTTTATAGACGCTGATGGAGCTGCCCCATGGTATGAAGTCCTGAGAGTTTGTTCTCTTGTTGATAAAAATATACCCGTTGTCTACGGTTCAAGGTGGGTAAGAGGTGCCAAAATAGGACGAAAGGAGAGTTTTAGAAATATATTAGGTGGACGGATATATCATTATCTTGCTTTTGCAATCCTTGGTGTAAAGGAGAAGGATTCTTTTTGTGGGGTAAAAGCGTTTTCAAGGGATATTGCATTAGAACTTTCCAAAAGAGTGACTTTAACAGATAGGACATTCAATATTGCCATATCATATAATCTTAAGTTGATGGGTATTGAAATCAAAGAAGTAGGCATAGAATGGTCTCACGTGGATGGTACACAACTTCACGTGAGCTCTAAAGTTGTTCTTTTAATGTTTATGACATTACTGGGACTACGCTTGGCGCACTGTTCTAATTGTGAGAGACTTAAAAGATTTATAGTGGCATTCAGGGGAAAAATAGATTTTTATTAAGATGTAAAGGAGTTGCTGAGTAACTTCTTTAAGACGCAGTCACTTATTTGAGCCTTAAGTTCATATATATTAGACATAGAGTACGAATGTTGTAGCTACGTTTGTTTCCTTATAATTTGGCTTACTAAACTCTCAAGAAACACTAGGTGGAGTTAGTCATTAAATCACCATTTTACTGTTGAAAATATGTATTGTACAACCAAATAAGACAGTACGGTTTGTAAACATATTATGGCAATTTTGTGGTTCAGGATCATAAGTTCCTTTCAAGTACATTGATCCCTAACCATTATGGTAGTCGCGTTAGAAACTTATTAATAAAGTTCTAGAATAACATTCTTCGTTTGCATGAGAGGAGAATCTAGTTCTACACTTAAGTCTCGGACTTTTACTTACTCCATTAAAAAAGAACTTGACAATAACAGATGGCACAGAGTAATTTTATTCTGCTCTTTCATGGTTTTTATTTTCGCATGGATCATAATAGTGCTCGGTAGGTTCTATTCATTGCAGTCTTCCGTTTTTGATCTTGGATTTATAATGCAGAGGCTATGGCAGCCTTACAACGCACTTTATTTTAGTTTCGCTGTTTATATGTTTTTTTCATCTGGCTTCCAGTTTCTTATGTCTCCTCTTTATTTTTTACATAGCTTCCAATCGATCCTAATAATTCAAGTTCTTGCTATAGGAATATCATGTTTTCCCATATATAGCATAGCTAGAAAAAAATTGAACTCTAGTTTATTGGCTCTTTTGATTTCTATTGCATTCCTAATATACTTTCCATCTTCAGGTATATTATGGTTCGATGTTCACCTTCAAGCTTTCTTTATACCTCTTTTCATCTTCGCTTATTATCTTTACACAGAGAATCATTATTGGTGGGCGTCCTTTTTATTTATCCTTTCGGGTACCACTCGTTTTCCTTATATGATTTTTCCATTTTTATTCTCGATCTTTGCGTTACTCGAGTACTATCTCTTCGAAGAAAAGAATTCAACTCAAGCATTAAAGTTTAAATCTATGCTTGTAGTATTGATTGTTTCAGCTATTTTTCTCACAGCGGGGGCATATTTCGACCTTGTCCTTCCTAAGGCGTCTCTAATAGGATATAGCAATACACCTTTTATAACTAGGCTTTTTCCTGTTTTTCTTACTATTATTTTTATTTTAGGTCCACTAGTCTTTATTCCCATATTAAGATTTAAGTGGCTTATCATGTTAATACCGTTTTTTGCTTTAGGATTATATACCGGAAATTCAAGCTACATTTATCCGATGGTATTACAAATACAATACACTTCAATGATAGTTCCAATTGTTTTTATTGGCTTAATAGAAGGATTGGAGTCTTCAAACACCTTGTCGATTGAAACTCACGCATTTAAAGAGAAAAAATCATGTGTCTGGTTTTTACAATTTTTGTCAATAATTCGAAAAAGGGCTGTAAAGAGAAGGAAAGGCGTATTAGTTGTCATTCTGTTTTTACTTGTTTGCGGATCTATTTTTTATCAACCTTATTCTCCATTAAATGAAACAAGTAATCTTACCTATAGTTCTATTAGGGATGTAAACTTCAATTTCTCTGAATATGATACTCTGATTTCTTTGATCCACTTAATACCCCCGAATGACCCTTACGTTCTGTTTCAAAACGACATGCCGGAAATGCTTCCAAGACCATCCATTAACAACTTGCCATTCTTGTTTACGACTTATATGCCGAATAATATCACACTGAGAGATGTAATCGCCAACACCTTTCCATTCATAGGAAATAATGGCCAACTAGAATTTAGCCCGATAAATTATTTGATAGCTTATACCCAGTCACCTCAGTATTACTTACAATTTAATCCAAGAGAGAGTACACTTCCGCAGATACTTTCACTGATGATGTCTTCAGGAAGATACGGACTTCTAGCGGAAGATAGAGGGTTTATTTTGGTTGAACGCAATTATACGGGGGTCCCATTTATATATAGACCCTTGATTATAAATTCTCCTTTTAATTCAACTAATATTGCCGCTGGCACTACTTTCAATGATCTTTCTACTGTTCGCGGATCATCCGCTTTTGTTACGTTAGTACCTGGAAACTATTTAGTGACTTATTACCTTTCAGTTACAAACAATTCACAATTGGCACATATTTGTGGTGAATTGGGCTATAGCTTTGGTGCTAACTTTAGCAAGTCATTCAACGTTTCCGCTTCTTATTTCAAAAATACAAATTTACCAACTCCAGTCTCGTTTAATATTACCGTACCTAATCAAGAATCCTATACAGTTTTTGACATCTCAGCTTCTAACTTTATTGGGGATATAACCGTGTACAACGTATCTTTGATTCAAACTTTATACTAGAAATAGTGCAAAATGTAAATAGAAGGTTTAGAAGAATTTCAATAGCGTAAAGTTCAGATTCAACTTAAGGTTTCGCCAGATCGGTCAATAAAATGGTTGATGCAGCTATGAAAATATGGGTTATTTCTAATTGTAGACCAAACTCAGGTTGGGGTACATATGTCAACAATCTTTATTCTGTGTTAGGAGAAAGAGCCAGATTCGTTAATTTATTTGGATCGATCGGTTCTAATAACTGCGTGGGAGAAGCTCCTTTGATTAAAGGCGGTTCAAGGATAAGAACAATAGCTGCGAGAACCCTCCCAACCCTCTATTTTCATTCTCTACTGGAAAATATTAGATATGAGAGAAAAAATGGCTTGATTGTCCATTATGCATACAATTTACTTCCACCTATCGGAGACTTAAACCTTGACATAGTTACAATACATGACTTAATATTTCTATCAAGGCTCTACCCCGGTGAGTCAAGATTGAAAAGACTCTATTCAAAACAGTTGCTGAAGAGATATCTAGGTTTTAGAAATATAATCACAGTCTCTAATAGCATGAAAAAACGCTTACAATCTTTTTCAGTAAACAAAAAAATTGAGGTAATTCATCCACCCTGCCCCTCAACATTCAAAATTTTGCAGGTCACTGATATGGATAAAAAGAGTCTCAAGCTCCCTACAGACAAGATTCTAATTCTCTCTCCGTCCAACAATAAACCTTGGAAAAATCTTGACATGATTGCAAAAGTTATGAAAATATTGGGGGATAAGTTTTTTCTTGTAAGGGTCGGCCCCGGTATAGGAACTGGAATTACATATAATGAAGTTGATTCGGATACTCTTAACTTATTATATAATGTATGTGACGTACTGTTGTTTCCATCCATGGAAGAAGGTTTTGGATTCCCGATCGTAGAAGCTATGAAAACCGGACTACCAGCCGTAGTATCGAATATTGAAGTATTCCATGAAGTAGGTTCAGATGCCGTTGAGTATGTAAACCCATTTGATGCAAGCTCCATAGCTGCGGGGATTTTTAGAGCCCTCGATAGAAAGGAGAATATGCGAGATTTAGGTTTTCGCAGATCAGTGCTATACACTCAAGAGGCATTTAAAATAAAAATGCTATCATACTATGAAAATATTGAAAAAAATCTAACCATGTAGATTGAAGTTTTTTAATGCTTCTGAAAGAGTTTTTTTAAAATTTTCAAAAGAATAGTTTTTTGAACGTTCATAGGATAAAAGAGCCATTTTTTTATATTTTTCCCAATTCAACATTGCTATTAGTTCATTAATCCATGCATTTATATCAAATGGATCTACAGCAATACCGTACTCCCCCACTATATCTATCATTGGCTGTTTACTGGAATAAATAATAGGTATACCAAAACTCATTGCTTCAACAAGGGGGAGACCAAACCCTTCGACAAGTGAGGGGAAAAGAAAAACATCTGTTTTACTGTAAAGATCATATAGATTACTAACAGTCTCTAATACTAGAAGATTCTGCAAATGTTCTCTTTTAATGATAGCTTTTGTCGAGTTTTTTAATTTAGAAAGTAAAATAAACTTAATTTCTAAATTCAAGCCCATTTTTTCGATTGCTTTTGCTACACTGATGAACAACTCAATATTTTTGTAAGGCCTGTCTGCCGCAATATAAAGTACATTAATTTCCTTTTTTTTATTCCAAATTGCTGCAATTCTAAAGTTAATAACATTAATGTCAACATTAAACCTGGAGCATCTTTCCACTACCTGAATATCGATTTTCTTTTTTACAAATGACTTCATGTCATTTTCTGTCTTATGGCTTATTGCAAGCACCTTGTCGTTTTCTTTAAGATTCCTCATCATGTACATAAAAAATAGCTTCCTGAAGGGGTTGCGGTTAAAATTACTAAATTCCCTGAGATCATGAAAAATTATTATTGATTTTTGAAGATTATGATTTAAGTTTAACATGACCGGATCAGTTAAAAAAACAATATCTTCGGTAATTTTTGATAAGGTCTTTGGTAAATTGAATATTATATTATAAGGCAACTCTAAAGATTTTATGAAAAACTTATTTCCTATTATTTGAAAATCTGCATCCAAATATTTGGTTGATTGATCAGGAATAACCAGTTGATAAACCTTTACTGAATACCCCAGATCTATCAAAGCGTCTCTATAATCCAGAACCGCAATAGATGTTCCAGTATAGAGTGGGAAAACGCTTATCAGGGCTATCGAGTTGTTTTTCATAATTGATTTGTTGTCAATACCAATCATAATTGGATTGGCCCCCTAATTCTGGACAGAATTGGCTTATGACTCATGCCGATCCCTCTATTATGTTTTCTTTCCATTTTTCATATTCCTCCCTTGGTGCTTTATAATCTATTGCTGAATGCAGTCTCTCATTGTTATAGAATTCAATGAACCTGGATATTGTGCTCTCTGCATCCTCGAAGGAGGAGAACTCAAACCTCCTGATCACCTCTTTTTCCAAGATGGAGTTGAATGACTCAATATGCGCATCCTCTTTCGGTGTTGCAGGATGTATCCTCTCATGTGCTATGTTGCATGATGATAAGAACAGCTCAACGATCCTGCTGACGAACTGGGTGCCGTTGTCGCTCCTAATGCGTACTTTATTTATCTGCATAATACCTCTGTCCAAGAATGCGAAATCAATTGCCATCTTCACATTCTGGGAAGAGCAGTGATATCCCATATACTTTCCCACAACCTCCCTGGTGTAACAGTCGATGATGGCAAACAGGTATGCCGTTCTGTTCCTTCTATGTAGACATACTTGACATCCATCTCCCAGACCTCATTGGGTGTGTGAACGCGAACAATGGATTCCACAACCCTCCTCGCTGGACTGCGGTAATTGCATGTATAGTTCAGGAGATTGTTCTCCTTCATGAGGCGGAATACCTTCTTCCTGTTGATTATATATCCAGATCTCTGCAGGTATTTGCAGACCTTCTTGTAACCATAGCAGACGAATTCCCTGCTCAGCAGATCCGTAATATCAAGCAGGATCTGTTCATCTGTAATCGCGATAATTCCGGAATCAGTGATCCTTTCAGTGATCAAGGAAGATTTCCTGCCTCTCCTGATCTGCAAGGATGGCGGAGAATAGTAGTGTGTGCTCCTTGGAATCTTCAGGAGTGCCAGGATCCTTGATACATTCAACCCTCTCGATCTGTAATCAGCGATCAATGATTTCTCCTCCTCGTTTTTTTATATGCATCCTGCAGCAATGCGACCTCAAGCTCCTTCTCTGCTATGATCTTCTTTAACCTCTCATTCTCCTTCTTCAGTTTGCGGAGACCTGGCTCTATCGATCCTGACAGGATCAGAGGCCTTCCATGCCGAAGGTCTCGTATGATTTCTTCCAGCGATAGAACATGGTGGGATCCGCTCCGTATTTCCTGCATGTCTCAACAACATGACCCTTATCCTTGATCTCGTTGATAAGGGCTAGTTTCTCTTCTGCCTTCCAGTGTTTCCGTTCAGACATTGTTTCCCCCCAAACCCCCTTTCCATAATGGTTCTAATATATTTATATAGACATAAGCAAATGTTGTCCAATCATTTAAGGGGCCAGTACACTCAGCTTATCAAATACGCAAGCAATGCATTTCTTACAACGAAGAGATCTTTCATTAACCAGATAGCTAATCTTTGTTAGGAAGTACCGATTGCTGATGTCAACGTTATAGCAAATGAAATAGGGCTCGACAGGCGTATTGGAAAGAAATTTTCACAAGCAGGGCTCGGTTTTGGTGGATCGTGCTTCCGAAAGGATACTCAAGCATTGCTCTCATTTGCGGAAGCAAAGGAAGTTGACTTGAGCACTGTTATGAAGGTTTACAGATACAATGAGTCCAGGATATCAAAAATAATTCAAAATTCATCACAGATGGGTATCATTCACTGGATCCAGAGTCTGTGTTCTTGGGCTCAGCTTTAAGGACCTTATCAACGACCTGAGAGAGCCGTTCTCTGGCTCTTATTTACCTGCTTCAAAAAGAGAGTGCAATGACAAATGCGTATGATCCAGTTATCAAGAAACTAGAAGGAGTTAGGATTTCCAAAGACATAGAATCATGCATAACGGAAAGCGAAATTGTTATAACCGCGACCGAGTGGACGGACTTTTCAGATATCTCAGGAAATTTGCTTAAAGGCAAAAGAGTTCTAGATTTAAGAAGGATTCTATATCCTGAAAAGTACGGAGTAGAGTTAGGGATTCGAGTTGGCAAAAATTAGAAAATGTGTGATCCCTGCAGCTGGAATAGGTTCCAGGTTCTATCCTATTACGAGAACCCAGCCCAAGGAGATACCTCAAGTTTTTGATCGCCCGGTCATTCACTATGTGGTCGAGGAGGCAATTAAAACTGGGCTTGGTGAAATACTGCTTGTAATCAGAGCAGGAAAAAAACCATTATTAACTACTCTGACAAGCACCCTCTTGATGATAAATCTGAGAATTCTGTCGTCATAGATTTTCCAGATATTTATTTTGTTAGACAAAAGACTCCGCTTGGGCTGGCTGATTCTATAAAACATGCCGAGGGTTTCACTTCTGATGATCCCTTCTTCGTCTTGATTGAAGATGCAATATACAGAAGCACATTAAAAATAAGAGTTACCAAGCAGTTATTCAATCTATATGCCAAATATTTTGCACCATGCCTATCGCTTGAGGCTTGTCAGAAGGAAAAGATAAAAGATTATGGAATGGTTAAAGCTGACTTTATTTCAATCGATATTGTTAAGATTAAAGGAGTGGTTGTAAAACCTGATCCAAGTCGATTACCCGGCAATTTTGGTATAACAGGAATATATGCTTTTAACCTGATGACTATGATTATATTTCGAGTGTAAAACTAGGTAGAAACTGTAAATTCCAGCTTTCAGATCCTATTGATCTTATGTATAAAGCAAGGGATGTTTTTAGGCAGATAATCAAAGGTAAGAGATATGATATTCGAACTAAGGAACTTTGGGTCAGGACGTTTATAGAATTTGCAAAATTTACAATGAATTGTGATTTAACAAATAGGTAAGTTATGTTATATAGGGTTGTTAATTCTCAATTATGCCATAGATTGCCAACACCTTTAAATCTATCATCCGAAGGCTTTTAGGTGATGTGAGTAAGGATAAATACGCTCTATTGCATTTCTATTCATGCTTCGGTGTCCAGCTTGCCTCAATGTTGATTTTTCAAATTATAACTATCTTTCTAAACATATTATTGAAATGGGGAAAGTCAGCAATGCTGATCATATAATGTGGCTTAACAGGCACGTTTCAAGTAAAAAAATCTCAAATTATGAGCTAGCAAGAGAACTAGAAGAATTTTTTAAGGCTCCTAAAGTAAAACCGTGGATCATATCCATGATGATTAAGAAATTCTTTAGCGAAAGCCCTCATCCTTTTATTGTGGCAATGCAGCATCCTTCCAGAAAGGTTTTACTTGGATACGCGTATGAACATCATCACTTTCTTAAACAGTGGGTTAGAAGTTGTTCCCTAATAATAGGAAATACAGAGAATGAGGATGTACAGTTCTTTGAAATAGACAATATACTTTCAGAATGGTTTGGCATTCCTGGCAAGCAGCAGGCGCATCATGAGCTCTTATTAAGAATGGGAGAGTCATACGGAGCCACTCGGTCAGACGTATACAACACAGTCCCTCTAAATGCAACCAAAAGAGCCATTGCTTTCTGGGACTTGACCGCAAGAAGCTTTCCTTTCTATGAAGGTATGGCGGCTATGCATTCTCTTGAACTGATAGCAAACAGGAACCTGAAGAATTATGGAGCACGTATTGGATATTTTGATCCAAAAATTTTGAATGACGGTACAATTAGTGAGGAAGCAGTGGCGTTCCTAAGAGAGGGATATTCTGCAGATATATCACATTCAGAAACTGCTCTTGACCTTATTGATAAATATGCCGATAACGAGGATAAGAAACAAAACTGTATGGCTGTATCTCTAAGATCAATGGAGGAATTTTCTGATTATTTAATGGCACGTTTGGAAAGAGGTGAGTTGATTGAAAACAAACAACACTGAGGGATGTGGTCTATGCAATGCCACCTGGGGGCATTACTATAGAGAAATAGATGGGGGCAGGATGTTCTTCTGCTGCAATATCTGCGCTGATATATTCGAAACGATGGTTAACAAGGTGAAAGAAGCTACAGGGTGGGATAAGATAGATTATGTGGAATTGAAAGGAAACTATTCTTCAGGGCGAAACTGCATTGCTAAAAATGAAAATGAAGAATTCAAGTATTATTTCCGTACATATGGAGACGGCACATTCATTACATTTGATAAAAGATAAGACTCCAGCGTCTAATTTTAAGTATCCCCATCCAGTTGCAATTGGTATTTTTATCAAACAATACCATGATAAGCCTTAATGTGCATACAAACACCCACTCAGGCAATATGACAAACTCATTTCTACAAAGGTTAAGGTCTTTTACAAAAGGTCTAACCCAATACTGCACGACCGTTTACGGGAAATACTAATATAAGTTACATTATACCGCGTAATGCGTATACTGTCCTTTCTGGGCATTATCATACTGGTCACGGTCTCGTTAATTCCTATATCAGATGCTTTGCCAATTCATCCAGAGAATAGTGAAATTAGGGACTCGGTACTTTTCATTTCCAATAATACTTCGATAGGTGTTCCAGGTTACGAAACTAGTTTCTATCTGAATAACAACATTACTATACCATCTGGCAGGGTTCTTACTTTACTTGACTTAAATGTTTATGTTCAAATTGCTTCTGGAAACATTACCGTTAACGGTAGCTTAATAATTATTAACACTTCTATTCATATGTTCGCAGGAAACGAGTCACTTGATACAATGATTCATGGTACAAGCATGGCTTTGGCTAATTTTACAATGGTAAATTCAACATGGACAGTACCTGGTGCCATTGACATGTACAATTCCTTTGACAGAATAACAAACTCCTCCTTTTCGTCTGCATACAATGATCCTGCAAATGTGGGAGAGGCCTTAACCTTAAAGATAGTAAATAGCTCTTTTATCGCTTATAATTCCACTTTCTCTGGACTATTAAATGCAGAACCACCACTAAAACCGATCGATACGTCGAACCTGGCCTATACAAAGAATATTCCCTTTTCTTCTGATAATTTGATACCTCTTTCTGATCTTTCCCTAACTACCAAGGACCCAATAATCACTGGGATAGTTGTAAATTTAACATTTTCAGGTAACAACCCAACAGGCCAAAATACACTTAATTTCAGTTATGCAGGTAATTTCCTGTCGCTACCTCTTGAAAATACAGGTTCTGTGCACAACACCTCATCGGAGACGCTTAACCTGCCTCTTTCAGCCCCACTGAGTGCTCTTATCCAGATGGTTAAGAGCTTTTCTGTGTCCATGTACGTAGACAATGTTCCAGGATCAAATAGCAGCATTGAAAGGCTTAACATATCGCTATTATCAAATGATACTGTATCCATTGCTGGGCTTGGATACTTCTCTTATGATATCTATAACAGCTCAGCAATATTTGCACACAGCTCTATTGCAGTAGATATGAATGCTCAATACCTGTATGATAACGTTATGAACCCTGAGCACGATTTTATTTATTCTGTAAGTTCGACGATATACATTCTTGGATCAAAAGCCTCAGGAATCACTGGGAATATGAAGTTCTACCTCAGCATTGACTCTTCGATCCTATTTTTTTCTCATGTGCACGTAAATGCAACCACCGGTCTCTACTTGGACTCAAATTATCCCCTGGTAATAAATCCACTTACATGCTCAACCTATGTTTCGAAAGTCAATGATTTTGTATATTCTACACTCAGGAAATTAAATGTAAGAGAAGGCGAATTAGATAACGAGTCCTATTCTTACTATCTACTCTCAGATTTTATAAGTGGGTCAAATGAAACATACACTGGAAACTATATATTTGATATTTACAACCTTACTTACGAAGTCGCACTGCCGCAATACAACTATTCCACTATGAATAACGTAAACGAGACATTTCATACAGATCTTCCTATTTTAGACGCAAGCCTTGGAACGCGTTACATTACGATGAATGCATCAAATAACATTTCCCTGAATATTTCACTAATGGGATGCGCCACCATGAATTTGTTCCTAGAAGCAGTTATTAACCTCGGAAATGGAAAGCTCCTTACATTCCTGAACGGAACTGA
>JAKBQK010000443.1 GCA_021835265.1 Thermoplasmata archaeon | reverse complement strand
TTGAACCCCTGATCTACAGCTTAGGAGGCTGTTGCCATATCCATGCTTGGCCACGCGCCCATGCTACCCAAAATGTGAAATGGTATATTTCATTATCTAAATCCATTGATTTGAATAAGAAAACAACCTTTAAGCTTATAACTTAATTTCAAATTTTATGGGGTCCATCTTCTTATAATATTTCATGAATTTTTCTGATTACCGGAATACCCAATGCAAATTTGTCAATCTTATTTTCATTCATTCCAGATAAACAATTCTGGAGCCAAATGGCTCAAGATTCACATCTTCTACCTGAAGTTCTTTCAGTTCAGATATTATTTTAGGTCTATCATCAGAATTACATAGGAATAATAAGAAACCTCCACCGCCTGCTCCCATTATCTTTCCACCCATCGCTCCAGCTTTTATTCCTTTATTGTACCATAAATCGATCTGGGAGTTAGAAATTTTATTATTCAACTGCTTTTTGAGATGCCAATTTTCGTTAAGTAAATCGCCTAATTTGTTCCAATTTCTCTGAGATACAGCATTACAAGAGTCAATTGCAAGTTCACCCATTTTATTGTATGTCTCAATGTTTTTAGAAATATCTAGAATCTGCTCATTATGTATTATTGAAGATTTTCTTTCTTTCCCGGTATAAAACATTACCAGCCTATTTTGAAGTTCCCTCAGTTCTTCACCATGAAGCAACTGTTTTTTAACATTCACATTTCCGTCGCTGTAAAATTCAAAAAGGTTAATTCCACCGTAAGCAGCAATATATTGATCCTGCCAGCCTCCAGGTTCATGAAGAATATCACGTTCTATTTTTACTGCCTCCTCAGCTAATTGTTTAGGCGATACCGCTTCTCCTATCCAGGTATGCAATGCATTTAAGAGACCTACTAAAAATGATGAAGAGGATCCTAATCCCGTTCCTCCAGATGGGATTTCCGTGATACTGACTATCTGAATTCCAGATTTTATATCTAACATGCTTAATGCTTCTCGCACAGTTGGATGTTGAATCTGCTCAATTGATTTTAGAGCATTTTCAGTTTTAGAATAGCTTACCCGGATTTCATCCTTATAGAAATTTTCAGCTACTGTCACATAAATATATTTGTTAATCGTAGAAGATAAAACAGCCCCATGGCGGTAATTTTTAAAATATTCGGGAAGGTCTGTACCTCCTCCTGAAAATGTTATCCTCAATGGTGTTTTAGAAGTGACTATCTTGAAGTTGCTCGACATTACATCAAATCCTCAATTATTTTTGATAAGATATGGCCTATGGCAATTGTGCATTCTTGGATAAATGAGGTACGATTTGAATCTATTGTTATGATATTATTCTTTCCTAATATTTCTAACATCTTTCCTCCGGAGTTTCCCGTTATTCCATAATTATCACAGCCAATTTCATTTGAAACTTCAAAGGCTTTTATTACATTCGCAGAATTTCCACTAGTACTGAGACCTAAGACGAAATCCCCTTTTTTTGCAAATGCAGAGATCTGTCTTGAATATATCTGTTCAAAACCGTAATCGTTACCTATTGCCGTTATTGAAGAAGTATTTGAATGTAAAGCAAGAGCGGGTAACGGGGTTCTTTCCCGCTCAAATCTTCCAACAAACTCCGCTGCTATATGCTGTGCATCGGCAGCGCTTCCTCCATTTCCCATTACAATCAATTTATTTCCAGAATGAAAGGATTTTGACAGGGCAATCCCAAATTCATATATCTTACTTGCATCCATCAAATTTCTGATGATAGAACCATCTTTCAAGTATTTATTAACTTGTTCTTTATCCACTTTTAATCATTATCATCGGGCATAATATTTTTTCGATGTTAAAATAAAGTCAATTTAAGAAATATTAAATTAGTGAAAATATATCAATCTATTTGAATGAGTAAAAAGGCGCTATTCATTGATAGAGATGGGACAATTAACAAAGATTGCCCCCCATATTATCGCAAAATTTCTGACTTAGAAATATACGAAGATGCAATAAAAATAATGAAAGAATATCAGGAAAATGGGTACATTACCATAATTATAGCCAATCAATCCGGAATAGAAAGGGGATATTTTACAGAGAGTGAATTGCACGTCTTTAATAATGAAATTTTACGAATATTAAAGATGAAGGGTATTAGTATATCAAAAACTTACTATTGCCCGCACACGATTGACGACCAATGTAATTGCAGAAAACCCAAAACTGGAATGATAGAACGGGCAACAGTAGATTTTGACATAGATCTTAAAGCATCGATAATCATTGGAGATAGAGACGATATGGAAGGTGAAATAGCAAGAAAAATTGGAATTGATTATAAAATTCTCAATAGAGGTTTCCTAATAAGCCTCTTCTTTTACGTTTATTCAGGAAATTGATCGACCTTCAGCACTTTTTCATGCCTAAACGACTGTTCCTCGATCTGTATCCTCTGTTTTCTTCCTATTTTACCCTATTTATTCATTATTTTTTGATAGCTGCCGCTACCTTTCCATTTTTTTCCAATGACACAAGCGTCAGTAAATTGTATCCAAGGCACATGAATGCTGCCTTCACTCGTGTTCTTCTTATCATAGTTACAAATAC
>JAKBQK010000419.1 GCA_021835265.1 Thermoplasmata archaeon | reverse complement strand
CTGTTTTCTGTAATATCAACCTTTCTCAGTCTAATAATTTTTAGTGATTCTTTAAAAGGCCATTTAGACTTAATGATATTATTTTGGGAAGTATTCTCCTTTCTCAAGTATTACCTTTAATGGAACATTAACCGTACTTGACCCAATATTTACCTGTAGTATTCGCGTAGTCAGATTACTTAGAAAAGGTTTTATAATATCTTCATTTTTAAAGACTAAAACGTATTCGAACTCTACATTTAGACCTAGGTTTAACAGATTGTTCAATCCTAGTTTGCCTTCTTCTATCTTTTTCCCTAAAAAAAGATCAATGGTTGGTTGAAGTTTACCTTTGATTCTATTTATTAGTTGTTTCAATTGATTATCCTTAAGAGAAGCGTTAACTCCTTTCATTTCGAATATAATGACTTTATTTTTCTTACTTCGATAAATTAGAGCTAGATCAGCATGTGGGGTACTTTTCCCAAAACAGACCTCCTCCAGGTTCATAAGAGATACAAAGTTTTCTACCTTTTTAATTGTAACACTACAATTACAGTCCTTAAAATTAGTTGAATAAGATCTTGCGTCATGATTTAATGTTCCACTCATAATTTCAATCACTCATCATTCTGTTCCTTCTACTAAGGTTACTGTCCAGTCTAGCAACTTCATAAGAACTTCATCTGTTATACCTGGTATTCCATTCTCAAACTCCTAGAGATTAATTTTCTTTACCCCCTTTATCCTATCAACAAAGTATGAATCAAATTCACATTCCTGTAAAGATTTGGAAACCTGTTTGGCCAAGTCACTTATTTCAATCTTATCACTCCCTTTTCTTTCAACATTCATTACATTGTCAATTAAAGTCTGTATCTTTTCTGGATTCGGTTTATACTTGTGGAGTAAATAAAAAACCTGACCTATGATGCTACTATGAGTCGAAAATACAATTCTTTTTCCCATTGAAGACAATACAATCAGCGTTAGTGCCATTATAACTTGAGATGAAGGATGTAATTGAGATTCAGGTTCCTCTATTATTAGTAGTCCATTCTTCATAGACTTCGCCAGAAGGAGTATACCAGACACCTCACTAGCCATTGCTGAAGCGTATTTTAGATCGACCTTAACATTCATATTGTCCGTATAAAACAAACGTTTTGTTAGTTCATCATATGATAAGTTACCTTGAAGAACTGTGAATGTATCAAATGGGAAATCTTTTTCGATGGAAACCATCTTCTCTGAAAAATCTATCCAATCAATAAAAGCCCTATATATGTACTCTGTAGAATCGTACAATAAATCATTATTTTCAAAGATGTTATAATTCTTAAAATAGCGATGAGAAATAATAAGAGGGGTTTTTCCAAAAGGTACAAAACGAACTTCACTAATGCTTGAAGAGAATTCTATTAAGGAATGCATATGAGCTAGGAAATAATCTACCATTGCCATAGAAATGCTCTTTGAGAAAGCTTTCGGAATCTCCCTAATCTCAAATAGACTGTATTTCGAAATTTTAACATTTCTAACTTGTGATACTATGCTTTTCGTCAATTGATTTAAGTTAATCTCATCTTTATGGTGAACTTTAGCATTTTTATCAATAGGTCCCACAAAAGTATTTCTCAGTAAAATATTAGCGGTAACCTTTACTTTGATGTTAACACTTGATACTGCTAACATTGAGTATTCAACACTCATCTTAAAACTATCCTGAATTCTTGGAGTTAAATAAAGCATCCCAGAAGAGCCAAATTTTCCGGCGATCGAATCATAAGTTAAATTTCCAATTTCTGTTTTAAGAATATTATATAGATTATCATCATTTATATTAAAACTTTTAATAGACCTAACGCCAATAATGGAAGAGATAAATCTGACGATGGTATTTTCCAAATTTTTATTGATAGACTCTATACTAATCGGAATTGTAATCTCTTCGCTAATAGTATATGATAATCCATCACCTGAATTTTCTAAGTTAAGTTCTGGTATAATTTCGTTAATTGTTCCAAATAGAACTTTATTGAGTGATTCTTGATTATTCAATGGAATTTTTTCTTTGTTGACGACATTTGAAACTCTATCCATAATTTCTAAAACATCATTAAAGGTTTTAGCTAAATTATTTAGACTATTTCCAATGTGACTAATTAATAGATCATTTAGATAAGTTTGACAGTAAACTTTCATTAAATCTCTCATTTTTAGATCTAACACAGAAAGCGTACTATAGAGTGATCTTAAAATAAATGATTTTCCTGAATTTGGGCGGCCATATAATATTGTAATGTTAGAGTTTTTAATGGAACCTTTCTTTTTTATAGGACCTATGTTTTTGAATGTAAATGTTAAATCTTCATTCTTCATCTTATTAAATTACCAGATTGATATGTAAATATAGGTTAAAACTATTTTTATTCCGAGCAAATATTCCAAAATCCGATCGTGGATTGGAATGGACATAATTTAATGAAAATTTTTCATAAATAGTCTAATGTGCTCATTACAAATGAGAAATAGTTTTCATTATTAGTGTGAAGATTGAAATAAGAATGCAAAGGACACATTAAGAAGGATAGTCAAAGAGGAGAGTCTTTCATATACTAAT